>JAOZKP010000165.1 GCA_029935295.1 bacterium
GTATGGGAATCGAACCCACCTTTCCGGGTATCAGCCGAAAACACTGGATTTGAAGTCCAGGCTGCCCACCAGTGACAGAGACACTTCCAAAAACATCAACCCCTCCACCAAAACCGGCAGAAGATATTTATACCAACTATCAACTTCAAAGTCAACGCCAATTAGAAATGATGCATTCAAAATACATACAGCAAATCGCTGCCGCTGACAGCGACTATCGCTTTCGCCGCGCCACCGGATACAAGCCCCTACTTTTTAATTCTTCTTACCAGGCTATCTTCCCGTGGAAAACTTTTTGTCAGCTGTTCCTGAACCTGCCGGGCATCACTCTTCGAAACTCCTCCGGGAACAAATATCCGCTGCCAAACCCCTTTTGCCCTCAGATCAACTTCGACTTTATAAGCAGCAAACCCTTTTTTCTGCAGCTTGGCAAGTTGACGGGCGGCACCGGCTTCATTCCTGAAAGAGCCGATATGAACAACGTAGCGTGGACCGGTTGCAGTAATAGCAGAAGCGGTAGCCGGACTTACTTTTTCGGGTGCAACAACTGCCTTTTCCTTAGCCGGAACCAACTTCGGGGCAACCTTTTCAGCTGACTGTGTTTTACTCTTCTGATTTTCCACTGCAGTTTCGGTCACAGATTTGGACAGAATATTCTTTTCCTTCATAGACGAAGGAGCTGATGCAGCAGCTACCAGTGATTCTGCCGCCGGTTGCGGCGAGGTTTCTGAAGTTGTTGCCAGTGAAGCCGTTGCAACTGCTTCAGTTTCAACCGAACCGGCCGATGCCGCTGTTTCTGCCGCCACATCAGTAGACAAATCGCGATTATCACCCGTAGAAACTTCTACGGTTTCATCTCCGGCCGGCGAAATTTTCGCAGTCACCACAGTTTTGCTCTCAGCAACCAAAACCACTTTATCTTCAACCGGTTCATTACTAACAACTGCCGGCTCCAACTGAGGCTTGTTTTGTGACTTTATCGTAACTGGGGCCGGGGCCGGAGATTTAATCTCCCGGACAAGCTTATTTTCTGGGTTAACTCCAGTATTCTGCATATAAAACCAGCCGCCACCACCTGCAATTAACAACACAATAAAAATAAACAGCGGCAAGCCCATATTGCGCGAATTCTCAGCTGGGGCCGGAGTCGAGATCTCCGGAGTTGACATCTCTGAAGTTGACGGAGTTGGAGTTTCAGGAACCGCTTTTTCCAACTTTATCGCCGTTTGCTCTTCAGTTACCGATTCCGGATCAACCTCTTCGAGATTAAAGGCATCCGCAAAAACCCCATCCAGATCGGCGCCAATATCCTCTTTTTCCCATAAGTCCGCCAGAACCCGGATATCATCAGCAGAGGCTTCCGGATCTTCCGCCTCTGATGATTTAAGACCCAACGCTTCAGGATCAAAATCCAGATTGGCATCATCCCTGACATAGGCATCAAGCTTATCCTCAAGTTTGATATCCGGATCTTGGTCAGCCTCAAATACTGACGCAAGCTCACCAACAAAATCAACCGATTCCGGCTGTTCCCCGGTTTCACTTTCAGACTGCAACGGTCCCTGACAAACTGGACAGGTCACAACACTATCATCAGCCACGCGCAACTTACATTCAGAGCAATACATGACGAAAACC
This sequence comes from bacterium, assembly GCA_029935295.1. Classification (GTDB taxonomy): domain Bacteria; phylum Desulfobacterota; class Anaeroferrophillalia; order Anaeroferrophillales; family Tharpellaceae; genus Tharpella. Next base: position 1,639 of record JAOZKP010000165.1, read on the forward strand.
CTCGTTCAAGTTAAAAAGACGTACCACACCCGGGAACAATCCTCGGAAACAAGGCACTAACCGTAATTTTCATCCAACACCTTACATCTATATACTTTTTTCATGCAGACAGCAAGTATGATCTAACCGATAAGACCCAAAGCTGACTCCACACAACTCTTTTCAAAGCTTGACTTATATCTTGTGACGTCCTACATTCCTTCTAAAATATTAACCCAACCAACCTCTTACAAGGCAAATCCAAAGTGAAACAACACTCAACTCAGGCACTGCCCGACCGGCTCAAGGTTCTGACACTCGGTGAGATTGTCATCTTCCCGATGCTTGCAGTCACGATTACGGCAAGAAACCGCAACGACATCGAACTTCTGCTGGAGTGCGAAAAGAACAATGAACTGATCGCCATCGCTAATCCGCAGGCAAATTACAGTTTTCCTTTAACCTGTGAAAACATCTTCCCGATCGGCACAGCCTGCCGCATCAGCCGGGTTAAGATGAACCGGGAGTCGCAACTTGAGGTCGTTCTCGAAGGCATCTGCCGCATATCATTTCTGCGCATGCTCAAAGTCGGTAGCCGGCCGCTGGCTCTGATCGCCGGTTACCCGGAAAATCTGAGCCATGCATCTGACAGCACCACCCAGATGTTGATGGAAAGTTCATTAAGTCTGTTACGTGCCTGCTGTGCCGCCGGCCAGCCACTGCCGGAATCGGCAACCGTCATCCTTGATAAAATTGATCATCCGGGACACCTTGCCGACCTGATCATAATCTACCTGCAACCAGATTTCGCCACCCAGTCCCGGGCGCTCTCCCTGATTACCGCCAAGAATCGCCTGAAAATGGTCCATCAACTTCTTTATGAACGTCAGAGAAAACTAAACCTCGGCACTCAGTCTGACAGCCCTGATCCAGCCCGCTGGCCGCAGTCCGGCGGAATGTCACCCCATTCTGATGCCGGCGATGACGAATTGACTGAACTTAAAAAAAATATCGATGCTCTGGAACTCAATGAAGCAACCCGCAAAACTATTGATAAGGAGTTCTCCCGACTCAAACGCATGAACCCGGCATCGCCTGACTATCATAACACCCTGCATTACGTTGAATATATATCCGAACTCCCCTGGCAGAATGAGGATAAGGAAAATATCGATATTGGTAAAGCTGAAAAGATTCTTGATGAAGATCACTTCGGTCTCGAAAAAGTCAAAGAGAGGATTCTTGAACATCTGGCCGTGCGCCAGCTCAATCCGAATATGAAAGGGCCGATAATCTGCCTGGTCGGAGCCCCCGGAGTCGGCAAAACCTCACTCGGGAAATCGATTGCTAAAGCGATGGGAAGAAAATTTATTCGCCTCTCTTTAGGCGGCGTTCATGATGAGGCTGAAATCCGCGGCCATCGCCGCACCTATCTCGGCGCCATGCCGGGCAAGATTGTTCAGGAGTTGAAACGGGCCGGCAGCCGGAATCCGGTTTTCATGCTGGATGAGATCGATAAACTCGGCCGCGACTTCCGTGGCGATCCCGCCTCGGCCCTGCTGGAAGTGATGGACCCGGAGCAGAACAACTCTTTTACCGACCACTACCTGAATCTGCCTTTTGATCTGAGCCGGGTGCTTTTTATTGCAACCGCTAACCAGAGCGACCCGATCCCGGCGCCGCTGCTTGACCGGATGGAAATTATCACCCTGCCCGGCTACAGCGAAGAGGAGAAGCGAAGTATTGCCTGCCGCTACCTAATCGACCGGCAACGCGAAAATCATGGCCTGAAAAATGAAAAGCTGGTTTTTACCGAAGAGGCTTTGGACAGCATCATTGATAATTACACCCGGGAATCCGGGGTGCGTAATCTGGAAAAGATGATTGGCAAAGTAATGCGCAAATACGCCCGCAGTAAAGTTGCCGGTGAAACTCTGCCAAATGCCGTGACCCACCGGGCTTTAGCAGAGCTGCTCGGGCCGACTCTGCACCGCAAAGAACTTAGCGCTCACTCCAGCCAGGTCGGAATTGTTACCGGTCTGGCCTGGACTCCTACCGGCGGCGATATTCTCTTTATCGAAGCTGCCCTGACGACAAGTCAAAAGGGTGACAACCTTATCTTAACCGGATCTTTAGGCGACGTCATGAAAGAGTCTGCCCAAATTGCCTTAAGCTTCCTTAAAACACTTACCTGTAGATATGATATTGATGAAAATCTCTTCGAAAAACACCAAATCCATATCCATATTCCCTCGGGAGCGATCCCCAAAGATGGTCCATCAGCCGGACTCGCTCTCTTTCTGACCCTGCTCTCGCTCGCCTGCAATAGAGACGCGAATCATAAAATAGCGGTTACGGGGGAAATTTCACTTTCAGGAAGGGTGCTGCCAGTCGGCGGAGTTAAAGAGAAGGTTCTGGCGGCCCGCCGGGCGGGGATTAAACGAATTATTCTACCAGAAGAAAACCTGAAAAACCTCAAAGATTTGCCTCAGGCAGCGCGGGATGAAATGGTTTTTTACGGCGTTAAAACTATTGACGAAGCCATCCCTCTGGTCATAACCACCATCAACCGGGTGACCAAAAAGGGCTTTACCGAGAAAAAACCGGCGACAGTGACAACCTGCTATCCGCCGCCGGCTGGTATCAACTGATTATGCGTGCGTCACCAGGCAGTAGAGCTGTTCAACCATGTCTTGGCGGGTATCAATATCGACCCACGAAACCATCTCAAGCTCGTCACAATCCGGGGATTCAAAACGCTGTTGCCGGGTAATCGTAATATCGGCATCGGAAGCATCACTTCCGACTTGCGCCCGTTTTTTCAAATTATCTTCGATGACCGGCCGCGGCGCCCGGCAAACAACTAACCGGGCAGCAACCCCTTCTGCCTGAGCCGCTTTGTAGAACAGTTTCCGGTCGGCAAATTTCAGATTTGATGCATCTATCACTACCGCCTCACCCCGGGAAATTACCTCGGCGGCCTGTTTCGCCATTTCGGTATAGGTTTTCACCGTCATATCCCGGGTATAGATCCCTTTCCCGAAAGGAGCAGCGGCACTCTGTCCGGCAAGCCCCAACAACTCTTTACGGACCACATCCGAACGCAGCACTGTGGTGCCCCATAAATTCTCCAGAACTTTAGCAAGATAACTTTTACCGCTGCCGCTGACGCCGGCCAACAGAAAAATTCCAACAGGTTTCGGGGCCGCGTAAATAGCGGCAAGCTGAAAGTAACGCCCGGCCCGACTTTGCGCCTCTTTAAAAGCATCTTTATCAAGTGCGGGATCAGAGCTGATAAAACTCCAGACCTTGCCGCGAACATAAGCGCGATAACACTTGTAAAAAAAGAGCAGTTCCGGTGCAAACAGTGACCCCAGTTTTTCACGACAATAGTCCAGAAAAATAGAAGCGTAATCAAAACGGTTATTAACCTCTAAATCCATCGCCAGAAAGGCGATATCATTAACTACATCCAGTCGCCGGAAACGCTGGTTAAACTCAATACAGTCATAGACCACTGGCGGCCCATCCGGCGGCAGACAGACATGCTCCATATGAAGGTCACCATGCCCCTCGCGGATAAATCCACCTTTAACCCGCTGGGCAAACAGTTTACTGTGATCAGTAAGAAAATCCCGACTGAATTTAACAATCCGCTCAAAATCACGGGTCAGAATCGTATTATTTAGAAATACTTCGGTCTGAGAAAAGTTCTCCTCAACATCAAAACTGACCTTTTTCAGGCTACCGAAACTGCCATCATCAAAGATTTCGGCCTTTTTATAAAATTTGCATAACAGGTCAACCAGGGACTTAATCTGCTTACTTTCAAGTTTATCCTCGGCCAGCAGGTTACGCATCAGGAATTCTTCCGGCAGACGACGCATGACTACCGCATAATCCACAATTTTCCCGTCACCGCCGAAGAAGTAACCACCCTCACGTAGCACAACCTTCTCGACCCGCAGATAGTAGTCGCTACCTAAACGCCGGTTCAGGCGGAGCTCCTCCTCACAGCAAAAAAGCCTTTTCGACAGAGTCGAAAAATCGAGAAACCCGAAATCGACCGGTTTTTTAACCTTGTAGACATAATCGGCGGCAAGAAAAACCCAGGAGGCATGAGTCTGCACCAGTTCAACCTTTTCCGGCCGCGTTTCATAACGGTCAATTTTAAGCAGATCATCAACCATCAATTTTTGCTGGTTACTATTCATAAAAAAAATTTCCTTAAAATTGTCCTTAAGAAATGCAATTAGTTAAAGCGGGCAGGAGATCAGAGTCTGCTCTGAAAGTAAAGTTTCATCAATGCCGGCAATCATAACCCGGCGGCCTTCCATATGCAGTTTTCCGGCACAGTAAAGGGCAATCGCCTGCGGGAAAATTTTGTGCTCACACTTTAAGATGCGAGCCTTGAGATCATCTTTGCTGTCGCCGGCAAGAACCGGTACTGCCGCCTGAATAATTATCGGCCCGTGGTCAACTTTTTCATCAACAAAATGGACCGTACAACCGGCCAGCTTGACCCCGTAATTAAAGGCCTGAGCCTGACCGTCAGTACCTGGGAATGCAGGCAGAATTGCCGGATGGATATTTATCACCCGATCCGGAAAAGCTTCCAGCAAACCCGTCCCGACAACCCGCATGAAACCTGCCAGGACCACCAATCCGACACCGCTTTCCTGTAAAACCCGAACCAGTTCTTTATCAAAATCTGACCGCTCAGGATAATTGCCATGTTTGACAACCCGGGTCGCAATCCCGTTATCAGCCGCCCGGGTCAAACCGTAAGCCGCGGGATCATTACTGATAACTACTGTGATTTCGCCATCAAT
>JAOZKP010000521.1 GCA_029935295.1 bacterium
AAGAGATGGGTTTCCCATTGCTTAAACGCTGATAAGCCAAACCTTGCTTGTAACTTCTTCTAAGTAACGGTTTTTAAGAACTTGAAATTATACAACTAATTTTTTACGATTGGGGTACCATCTTAAAGCCTAAACTTTTTGCTTTTTTACGTAAATTTTTGACAATTCGTTCACGATATTTTTCTTCGTAGTAATCTTGGCCTTGATCTACATACTCCGTTCCATATTTTAACATGGAGTATACAAGGCGAGCTATTTTATGGGCTGTAGCTGTAATTGCTTTTGGTGCGCCAAGTTGGGAACGTTTACGCCTATAGAAAGCTCCAAGTGCACTTTTTGACTTTGTTAGAGAAAAAGCTGCCATTCTAAACGCCAAAGCTGCTCGGTTAGCACTCGTCTTGGTTTTACTGCTGAGAATTTTCCCCCCTGAAATTTTATTCCCAGGGGATAAACAGAGCCAAGATGCAAAGTTTTTGACAGTCGGCCACGCCGACATGTCAGTTCCGATTTCTGAGATAATTTTTAACGCAATTGTTTCTTTAACTCCGTCAATCTTTGTGATATCAGTTCCAGTGATCTTGTATAGATCTTCTCTGGCATTAAATGGCAACATCTTGTCTTTTCTTCGATAGCTTCGCTTTTGGGGAGGTAAGTCATCAAGATTTTCCGGACCTTCGATTGCATCCAATGTCGTTGCAATTGTTTGGTCGCAAGCTGATATTTGACGTTGATAAAAATCATACAGTTCAACCGCTTGACGAAGAGAAAAAAGATGTTCTTTTTTATAATGTCCTTTTAAAGATTTTGCGATAATTTCTTCGCTATTTTTACAATTGGCATCTCGGTGTTTCGCAAGCACCTCTGGATTACGTTGGCCGCTTAAAATTGAACGAATAATTGTCATCCCTGTTTTGCCGGTGACATCTGAAACTACATTATCCAGTAGCAGGTTCATTTGTCGCAGAGCTTTTTGCATATGTTGAATGTGTGTGGCGGCACTGCTGACCAGCATGGCTCGTTGTCTCATATATGTTCGAAAAGCACATATTTCCGAAGATGGGCGAAAAGCTCCTCGCAACAAGCCAAAACTGTGAAGTTGTTGCAACCATTGACAATCTAAAACATCAGTTTTGCGACCGGGAACGTTTTTCAAATGACGAGGATTCACTAAGAAGACTTCAAAGCCTCGTGCCTCTAAAAGTTCAAAGGCTGGAATCCAATAAACTCCAGTAGATTCCATTGCTATGGTTGATATGCCAACTTCTTTCAACCAATCTGCCATATGTTCTAAGTCTACGGTGAAACAAGAATATTCTCTTATTGGCTTATCATCGAGACTGAGTGGAACAGCAACAAAATGGGATGTAGAGCCAATATCAATGCCGGCAGCATAAAGATTAACTTGCTTGAGATGATCTTGTAGACGTTTTTTGTTGCGGGCTTTACGTTTCATTGTTTAGGCCTCCATCAAATGATTTCAGCACTTTGGGCGTAAGGGTTGTCAAGTTTATACATTCTTCCAAAACGGGATCACTAAGTGTCACCAATAATATATTCGTCAACCCTTCAACCACGCTATTCAACGGGTATATTAACACCAATGTTAGTTCGGTCTCTGTGCCCAAAGGCCTTGAGACATAAGAATACAACATTTATACAAGTTCGAAAACCGTTACTTTTAGATATGTGGCCGCGATAGCGGCCTGGGACGCTATTCAGTGATTTTTTGGCAAAAATGAACGACTTAATTGAATTTGTCAGCAGAGTTTATCTTCGAAGAAGTTGGCAGTGCTAATCTCTAATCGTATGCATCAGCTCTGAACTTAAGATGTTCAACGATAATCAAAGAAATTTATGATTTCGCCAAAC
>JAOZKP010000522.1 GCA_029935295.1 bacterium
TCTTATCAATAGTTTCTTCTACCCATTGCCGGTGCTCTTTCCGAAGCTGTTCATCACTTCCCAAACCACAATATTCAATTAGCTGTTTGCGGTCTATAATTGCATACCTTGACGGTGGATTTTGAATTTCATTATAACCGCTGTGAACCCACTGCGATGGATGCTCGACAACACCATTTCGGACCATATTCAAATCAATATAAACCAGGCATTGGAAAAGGTGTTTGCCTGTTTCTATAGCCGTTGCGTGATAACGATCATTCCAGAAAGCACCTTTGCGGGTTTTCCTTTGATTGTACTCCTGCGCCGTTTTGCCGGCAACTAACTGAAGGCTTCTGGGTATGACGTTCTCATCACTGTCGAGAACCAACAAATGAATGTGATTGGACGTAATTGTATAATTGAATATTTGTAAACCATAGCGCTTTTTCGCTTCAAACAACCAATGTAACCATCTCCTCCGATTTCGAGGAAATTTAAGTAGAAATTTCTTTTTATGGCATCTATGCGTGATATGCCAAACTTGTCCGGATATATGATGACGGTTAGCTCTGGGTATATCAGATTACCCTTAAATCTATCATTTCAACCCCAAAATTGGCTGTTTAAGCCTATTTTTTGCCCTTTTTTTCAATATATTCTCGATCATTTCAATAACTTATCTTGGTCCGACCCCGCTTTGAGTCCGCTTTCAATTGCCATAGAAATTTGAAGAACGTAATTCTCCCACAATGCGACAGCTTCATAATACAACCTTATATGGGCTTGATGAGGGTCATTGTCCTTCTCAAGTATTTGAGCGTTGATTCTCTTGCATTGTGATAATAAATAAACCCATGATAGGCTCGTCGTAAATATCCGAGAACTAACTGCTGCATGTTGGTTTTATACTTGCCGCGTAGTGCAGAATTTAGAAAGAAGTTACCTAGCCAATGTGGAGCTTGCGTATATATCTGTAAGATCAGGAATTGAAACCTTCCTGAACCCTGTGAAACCAGGTGAAATCAACGTATTTAGTATTCCTGAACTCCAACTTACTGCCATCAATCAGTCCCCTTAAAACACAAGTCCTCAATTTTCTTATTAGTTGGCTATCGCCGCTGATTAGCGGCGATAGCCAACTATATTATTTTCTCGCACTCACTTTTGGCGATGCAGTTGTCACATAATGGGTTTCTTGGCTTGCACCATGTTCTTCCGATTTCCCAACACGAAAAGTCAATTATTCCTGGGAATTCTGGGTAAAGCTCTCTGGCTTTATAAATAATCATGTCATTGTTTGCGTTGCTGGGAACCAACCCCATTCTTTTCATCACTCTAATGATGTGAACATCTGGGGATATGTCGATGGAATAAAAGTCGGAGAAAGGCACCCTAAATTGTCTCGCAAGAATATTGGTTGCCATTGTGGATATTTTTATTCCACTGCCCTTAAACTTTAGAAATCTATAAACTACGGCAGAGCTGCTTGGTTTTCCTTTCCAGATGTTTGCGGCATTACCGGCATATTGCTTTTGAATATCGAAAATCCCAGCATGGAACACCTCTGCCATTTTGTCGTTGAAACGATGTAGTTTTTTAGCATTGAAAATACTCTTAAGATCAAGCAGTTCGATCTTTTCAAGATCGCACATTTCAAAGGAACCTATTTCTTTGAATATTTCATAAGGAATGCCCCAAGCTCTTTCCGCCTTGATTTGCCTATCCATCAAGCAGGCCAGTACATATGCATGAGGATATTTGTCAAGGTCGTTTAAGATCGCATTTGCTTCATCGTTGTCGACGAAGTGTACAATTTGGCTCGTAGCGTCTTGAAACCGTTTTTTGGCAATATTTACGATGAGGTTTTTCATATACCTCCTGGGCTA
>JAOZKP010000523.1 GCA_029935295.1 bacterium
GCTTTCAGCTACGCTAGCACAACTCAAACATCGCTCCAAATTGCCGGTTATTGCGGACGTTCGGCTATGCTATGCAATAAAATGGCGTGAGTAAGATAAAAAAGATAACGAAATAGATTCAACTGACTCGGCTATTCATATCTACCCTCTTACAATGGAAAGACAAGCTTGAAAGCACTCATAAACCATCAAAAAAATCAAATTGCAGCAAATCAAAAAGAATACGGCATTTACTATGATCAACTAAAAAAACCGTCGTATTACCGTTTGATTGAGGCCAATGAAGAACGTTCTCGTCTCATCTCCGCAATCGAAGGCAAAGCCGGTTACCTTTTTAATGGAACAAAACCATTTGCACACGCTGTTTCGCCGGGGTGCAGGATTTGTGGAGAAGGTCATTGGTCGTGCCTTTTTGTGAATAACATCTGCAACTGCAAGTGTTTTTATTGCCCGACATCCCAGGTAGATAGATCAATACCTGAGACTCAGGGTATTACTTTCGACAGTTCTGAAAATTATATTGGATACATTAAAAAGTTCGGATTTAAAGGAGTTGGGTTGAGTGGCGGAGAGCCGTTGCTTACTTTCGATACTACCATTGATTTTCTGTCAAAAATAAAAAAAGAATTTGGAGATTCGGTTTATGTTTGGATGTACACCAACGGAACACTTCTAGATAAAGAAAAAACAATTAAATTAGCAGAATCTGGCTTAAATGAAATTCGCTTCGACCTAACTGCCACTGAGTATAAAACTAAAAACTTAAAACTTGCCTTGGGGAAAATTCCAAACGTAACCGTTGAGATACCTGCAATTCCAGAAGACATAACCCAGTTAAAAAATATGGTTGTCGAACTTGACGGCCTTGGTGTAAACTATCTCAATCTCCACCAAATGAGGCTTACGCCCTATAATCTAAAAAATTTAATCAATCGGAATTATACTTTTTTGCATGGTCAGAAAATTACGGTTCTAGAATCGGAATTAACAGCACTAGAAATAATCAATTTTGTTTTTCAACAGAAACTTAAATTAGCAGTTAATTACTGTTCCTTTCATTACAAAAACCACTACCAAACAACCGCCTTTCGCAAAAAAGCTGCCGCTTTTGTTTTTAATGGTCAGGAAGAAATCAACCAAAACGGTTTTATTCGTATTCTCAGACTACAAGGAATTTCCATGCAACTTAAAGCATTGGAAAAGCAGTTGATCCGGTTGTCGCCCAAAGGAAATGGATGGCAGTTTTCACAAGATCAGAAGCATATATTTCTTACAAAAAGCTTACTCATTCAAATACAACTTGGCGAGGAACCTGTTTTTGTAGATTACAAGATAGCAAAAATCAATGAAAAGCCATTAGAGGAAGGGACTGAAATTACCATTTCCTGGTCGAAACAAATTTTTGTAGAGAAAAAGACCGGCAGCGCCTCCATCAAAATCGACCCAAAAGACCGGGAAAGTTTTTATGAACTTATGGAAGGTCGCCTACCAGATAATGCGATGGATTCAGAAGAACTTTTCAATATTGCGAAAAAGGAACTTACTGTAGCAGGATTTATTGAATACTTTTAGCTAGTCATAGCAACATATAGTAAAAGTATATCCTGAAAAGTATATATCTTGAGGGATCGGCGGATCGGGGTCGACCCACGCTAACCATTGGCGTTAATTTGGGTCCGTTAATTGCGTTAATGGATCTTAATTGGATCTTAATTGGGGTCGGAGTAAAATTAAATTGTCACTCTTCCCACAACAGCTTTGTCGACAAATAATTGCCGAACAGTTGAATACAAAACCGACCGCGAATTCATGGATTGTTTTTGACACTTCTGCAAATCAACCGGTTATTATAGATGACTC
>JAOZKP010000524.1 GCA_029935295.1 bacterium
GCCTGCCCTCCCTCATCAAACCGTGCATACGGTTTTCCCGTACACGGCTTTCCGATGTTCTTCGTCATAAGGCATGCGTTTTACGCCATCCTGCAGTTGTTGGAAGTTTGAAAAGGCCATAGCCGTTATAGAGTTTAGAGGTAGGTAGACGATGATAGGCTTGAGCCCGACTGTACATCTTGAATCGCCGTCGTAAATGAGTGCGCATTCTTTCTTCGACATGCCATTTCACATCTCTGAAGGTTTTTGTGCTATTGCGGTAATGAAAATAACTGCTCCAGCCGCGTAAACTCATATTTACCTCTGCAACAAGATCAGGCAAGGGTATCGGTGTCCGCTTTCGGTCGGTCAAGATTTTCATACGATCCTTGACACGTTTTACCGATTTTGAGGACGGCTCCACATGCGGATAAAGTTTACCACTATTACGATTCCTATTCAGACGAAAAGAGAACCCCAAAAAATCAAAGCTCTCTTTGTAAGCATTCACAATGCTTGTCTTGGTTTCGTTAAGTTGTAAACCCAGTAAATCCAACACATAGCGCAATATCCTCATTGGCCGGTCGACATCCCCAGCGCAAAGAATAACCAGATCATCCGCATAGCGAACTATCTCGGCACCGTACCTTTTTGCAAGATCATAACGTTCCCAAATTCTATCGAGCAGATGCAGATAAAGGTTTGCAAGAAGTGGTGAAATCACCCCTCCCTGCGGAGTGCCAAGACGATTACCCTTGCCACCACCTATTGTGCGCCGCTTACCATTCTTGCCATCTTCCACGACTGCCGCTTTCAGCCACTGCTTAATCAGCCACAGTATGCCCCCATCACTTATACGTTCGGCAACAACTGCCAGTAATTTCGCATGGGGTATCGTATCAAAGTATTTGGACAAGTCAGCGTCGATCACATGACCACGTCGCCTGAGTAAGCCTTCTGCTATCGCATCGGCGGCATCATGGGCTGAACGTTTTGGTCGAAATCCATATGACGTATCACAGAAATCTGCCTCAAATATAGGTTCGATGATCAGCTTGGCCGCCATCTGTACTACTCGATCCCTGATGGTAGGAATACCAAGTGGTCTTTTGCTGCCATCAGGTTTGGGAATCCACACCCGGCGAACTGCTTGGGTGCGATAGCTTTTACTTTCCAATTCAGCCTGCAATTTCTGCAGAAATTGTTCCTTTCCCGACCCAGCCTCTATGCTCGCAAAACTCACACCGTCAATACCTGGTGCTCCTTTATTTGAACGGACAAGGTGATAGGCGTAGTCCAGAATATCCATCCTGAAAACCTTGTCATAGAGGGCGTAAAAGCGAAAAGAAGGCTCTGACTTGGCCTTACAATACAGCTTCCTCTGAAGTGTCCTGATCTTCTCAGGAGTTGATAGTGTCATTCCACAATCTCCCTGATCCTCCACTCGTTGGTTGCATAAACAAAGTAGGGTCCCTTTCCTCGGGAAGAGTTTTGTTGTCTCATTCCCTCAAACGGTACTATGAACCCCTCCGAATCCCATTGTGGCCCGTTACATTTTCGGCTTGCACCTTATACGCAACCGTTGGCAGCTCTGTACTGCCACCACAATGGGCCTCCCGCACTGCACTGTTCTTCTTCTGTTACATGCCATCCTTGCTACCCCGGAAGATCCACCGGTCGCTTCCGTTATCTTTTTCCGGTGACTTCGGCCTTCCCTATTAGACCACAAGGTCGGCATCTTCAATTAAGTGACGAGGCTACACGTAGGTTCACTTTCGTTACGGCCTGCAACTTTGCCCGTAGGAAACTTACAACCCCTGGTTACCCAGACGCTGCTTCCCGGTACTAATGAGGTGTACGGACAACTCCTCATACTGGA
>JAOZKP010000525.1 GCA_029935295.1 bacterium
GATGGGTTTATATATTATCCGGACAGGATTTACAATCAGGAAAAAGTATGAATCTTCTCTTAATCATTACTCTTCGTAAGCGTAAACTTTAAATCCCTGGTTTAAACAAAAATTGTCCCGCTGAGCTTCAATCCAAATTACTTCATAATACATTTGTAAAGTATTGCTCAACTTTTCATGTAAATCAAAACTTTACGGGCAATAGCGGCGAAAAATTCCCGCGACCAAACTGTTATTGCGGCCGAATCGATCAAGAAGGGTTCAACATCTGACTTGGCCAGCTCAACATTCAATTTAGAAATCTTATCTAACAAAAGTTTTCGAAACATTGCTTCGTCCAGAATGGTAAGAGATGATAGATGTCCACTCTGTCGCATTCGTGCTTCAAGATGAGTGAGATCCAAAGGAGTGCCACGCCCGACATACCAGACAAAATCGTACCAATCCCGACCCTTAACTCTTCGCCCCCAGTTTCGGCACAGCAAAGCGTGCATTTTCCCGGCAAATAGTGACGGAGGGTCAAAAGTTCTAACCGAAAAAGGGATGGGCTGGAGAAGAAAACGAGCTTCATCACGAAAAAGAGGGGGCGGATCTGTATCAACCTCGATTTTTATTCGCAAAATCTGGTCAGCATGTACAGATCCGAAGATTTCTTCTCCGGCTTCAATGGTGAGCAGAAGTTCTTTTGTATTAATTTTCAGAAAAGCTGAGTCAACGGCACTCTTGGCCGTCTTTTCCTTCACCATTATTTGAGGATTAAATCCCCAGGCTGAAAGTTCATCTTTCACAAAAGCACAATAGGGGGCAAAATCAAACTGATTATCTGGAACAATCAAAGAAAAATCCATATCTTCGCTGAAACGCTCAAGGCCGTGCAGCACCCTTAAAGCTGTGCCGCCATAAAAAGCTGCCCGCTCAAAGAATTTACCACGCCAAAGACCACACAGTACAATCTCCTGCAGGATCTCACGCAGGGCATTCAGGTGGTCATCCAAACTGTGCCGGTCATATTTTTCAAGCATTGCGACAACGACACGATTCATGGTTTAGACCTCATACGCTCTAGTAAACGACAGCAAAGTGCAATTTTGCGTGAGCTTAACACTTCTCCGAGTTTGCCTAAAAAGTCAACATCCATCTTACAAAAAAGAGACTGGTTGATTCGCAGATTATCAAACAAATATGATGCAATCTCTTTTTGAGTTCTGATCGAGCCTCCGCGATCATCTCGCAGTTTGTCAGCTAAAGCCCGCTCCGGGGTTGCAATCAGGAATGAGAAACTCTTTTGCACCACCCGATCCATCCCCAGATAAAATGAGGCCGAGGGTGTGCATCGATAGATGAAGCCCCCAACTGGAGTCACAAAACGCTTGCCTCGCTTTGGCGTGACAGATGTAATCACGGGAACCCGCTCAGGGATTAGACCGTGCCAGGAGAGAGCATATTCGAGAGAAACGTAGGAAGGACCGTAAATCAGGTTAGCAAGGAGTTCACGACTAAAAGGCCGCTTCCGGTAATCATCGCCATAGACATACAAGCCCTTTTTAACTCTGACAATGACCCCTTGCTGAAGCAGAGAAGTAACTTTATCCCGGGGTTTTGCATACATCGACAAAGCTGACATCAGGGCTGGGTAGTCAAACTCTTCTCGATCAATTTTTCTTCTAAGATTCATCATGCTATGTCGCTTATAGCATAGTAAGTCTAAACAATAAAGACTTACTATGCAAAACAAACCCCTCAGTTACTTCCATCACGACACGTACCTGAGCCTTTGATTACGGTGTCAGCCCAATGTCAACCTGGCAAGTCTTAAGACATATCATCTATTTATTTTTCGGCAACTTCCTCTTTCAG
>JAOZKP010000526.1 GCA_029935295.1 bacterium
CATCTTTAGGGATGGCCTTGATCCATACACCTCCGTACACGCCCCAAGGTCGCGGAAAAATAGAACGTTTCTTTCGTTCTGTCCGAGATCGGTTCTTATCGACTTGTCCGGAAAACATAACCCTCAATGATATCAACCTGATATTTTCAGAATGGGTTCAGATTGATTATCACGGTAGAGTCCACTCATCAACCGGCGAAACTCCGATTCATAGATTCGGCCGTCATATAGAACTGACCAGAACAGCTCCGAGGGATCTTGAAGACCATTTCCGCAAAGAGGTCCGAAGGAGGGTCACGAAAGATCGCACTGTATCTATCAATAATCTTATTTACGAAGCACCCACAAAGTTTATCGGTGAGCAACTGCAGTTACTTTATCATGAAGATCGCCCGGATCGAGTCGAAATAATCCATAAAGGCTCAAGTCATGGTTTTCTAGTGCCGTTAGATCTCAATGCAAATTTCAAGGTCAAACGTGAGCGCGATGAGACTGAAATAGAAAAATCACCGGCCAGCGGCAAACTGACTTTTAACAAGGAGACAAGCAAATGAGCTCAGTTTATAGAAATTTCTTTGGTTTTAGCAAAGATCCATTCAGCTCAGACATTGAGATTAAAAATATTATTCAAACACCTGAAATCAAAGCCATTAACGACCGCTTTGATTATACAGTCAAACTTGGAGCCATTGCCCTTGTGACCGGTGAAATTGGTGCCGGGAAATCAACCGCGTTGCGTTGGATTGTAGCGCAACTGCATCCAGCTCGTTTCAGGCCAATCTGGATTACGGCATCCAGTGGATCAATTTTAGAGGTGTATCGTCAGATCCTGGCTGAATTTGAGATAAAAACCGCCACCTCATCCCGGGCCACCCTGACCAGAATGATAAAAAAACAGATTTCAGAACTGGCGCAGAATCGAAAACTACAGCCGGTGTTGGTTATTGATGAAGCCTCCCTTTTGCGACTCGAAGTGTTTGCGGAGCTGCATACGATCACCCAATTTGAAGGTGACTCAAAACCCTGGCTGCCGATAATCTTGATTGGACAAAACAATCTGGCCGATAATCTCCTGCACCGATCAGCAACACCTTTAGCCTCAAGAATTGTAGCCCGTAGACATCTTGAGTCTGTAAACAGAGAAAAAATGGATGACTACCTTATCCACCATCTTAAAATTGCCGGTTTGAAAAACAGTCCTTTTGAAGAGGCGGCAGTGACCGCAATTTTTCAAGGATCAGGTGGTATCTTTCGCAAAGCCAACCACCTAGCTCGAGGATCATTGATTGCCGCCGCCGCTGATCAATCTCAAAGTGTGAATGTAGAACATGTCAGATTGGCAGCATCAGAAATCTTCTAAAACAAATTTCCCGGTGAAACGGAGACCGGCTCTGCTGGGGAGCATCCGGTCAAGGGATAGCCGGGAGGGCGAGACGGATTGTCTCGAAGGGGGAAGTCTTCGGGCTTCCCCCGCTTTTTTTAATTCGGACGCCCTTATGCCTTTAAAAACCCACTGAACTTCCAACTTGACAATTTATTACAACAAAAAAAGAGGACGACAATGGAAATGACAGTATGCAACCCTCAAAAAGGCCGATATGAAACATTGGACATCACGATTGATAAGACAAATGCCACCTGGTTTGATGATGGTATAGATAGAGATGGAATCTATCTGATGGCAGATATTAAAATCGGGCTCCTGATTCAAGAATCAGGCTATTCAAATCCAGTACTATTTTACGGTTTAACTCGAGCAAAAATCGATTACAATCCACAAGCAGCAAAAACACTGCTGAAGAATATTCACAGCGTTGCTGAAGATGCCTATTTTTTCTTTTGCCTGCAAGATAAT
>JAOZKP010000527.1 GCA_029935295.1 bacterium
AAAGGAGAAGTCCGAACCTATATCAAGCGTACTTTCGACAACAATGGTGCCGCCCATAAGCTCTACCAGTTGTTTACAGATACTGTAATTATTCAGCGAAAAAAATTTAAAAAATCAAAAAAAAGACTTGACATGGGTTTTTGACAAATTTTCAGTTTTTCGGTTACCTTCAACAAGCCCCATTATTCCGACAGCAGGAGGCCCTTAAAAGTATATGCTTGATAGTTGTTTGCTGTGTAAGTAGCGTGCCGGCGGTAAAATTTTAAAGTCTCTTAAAATTGAGAATAGAGGGCAAAAATTCGATTTTAAAACCTGTGTTATAATGCTTCTCAAGCAAACACAGGGGACAATCCATTGACAATCGAAAGCATAGACATTCAGGCAACAATCGATAAAGCACAGGCCTTGATCAAGGACGACGAGCAAATGTCGGCATCGACAAAATCGATTGTTGAGATTTTAATTGTCATTATCAGCTTGCTCGCTAATCGTTTGAATCTTAACAGTTCAAACAGCAGCAAACCACCATCCAGCGATCCATTCAGAAAACGGCAGCCAAGAAATAAAGGCGAGAAAAAGGCCGGTGGCCAAAATGGACGCATTGGTACAACCCTTGAGAAAGTTGATAATCCAGATGTAATCAAAGAAATCAAGATTGATCGTCGCAAATTGCCGGCAGGGCAATACCATCAAGTTGAATATCAATCACGCCAAGTTTTTGATATCGATATATCAAGGGTCGTCACCGAATACCGAGCCCAGGTTCTGGAGGATCAGAACGGCAGACAATATGTTGCTCACTTTCCCGATGGGGTGAGTAAAGCAGTTCAATATGGTTCCGGGATCAGAGCCCATGCGGTATATTTGTCCCAATACCAGTTGCTCCCTTACCAACGTCTTCAAGAGTATTTTGCTGATCAACTGCAAATCCCTATCAGCGAGGGTTCGATTTTCAATTTTAACCAGAAGGCATTTGACCTGCTGGCTGTTTTTGAGATGCGGGCCAAGCATGAACTGATGATAGCAGAATTGGCACATGCCGATGAAACCGGTATAAACATCGGCGGCAAGCTGCATTGGCTTCATTGCATGAGTAATAATTTATGGACTTCTTACTTCCCTCATGAAAAAAGGGGCAAGATAGCCATGAGCGACATGGGTATTCTACCATATTTCAAGGGAATACTTTGTCATGATCATTGGAAACCGTACTTTTCGTATAATTGTTCTCACTCTCTATGTAATGCTCATCATCTGAGAGAGCTTGAAAGAGCCTGGGAGCAAGATGAACAGCAATGGGCCAAACAGATAAAGGATCTTCTTATAAAAATCAATCGAGAAGTCATTGATGCCGGCGGTAAGCTGGCCATCGAAAAAACTCGAGAATTTCGAGAACACTACAATAAATTGCTTGAACAGGCCGATAATGAATGCCCTAAACCACCACCCAAAGAAAAAGGTAAACGAGGCCGAGTCAAAAAAACGAAATCCAGAAATTTGCTGGAGCGACTCAGAGATTTCCAGGATGAAGTTCTTCGGTTTATGGAAATCGACTATGTTCCGTTTACGAATAATCTGGGCGAAAACGATATCCGCATGACCAAAGTGCAGCAAAAAATATCCGGTTGCTTCCGGTCTATTGACGGTGCCCGAATATTTTGTCGTATCCGTGGCTACTTGTCTACGTGTAGAAAGCATGGCGTATCTTCGAGCCACGCTCTGAAATGTTTATTCAACAACAAACTACCGGACTTTCTTCAGCAGAACCACAATGCTGAGAATCTCGGTGAGTAGTTACGTTATTTGAAGATAAGAGGGGAGTATCGCTATCAGGGTGATTACTGGTATGATGA
>JAOZKP010000166.1 GCA_029935295.1 bacterium
GTAGATCGGAACTTTTTACGACGCCATCAATAATGGTATGGTTCGTTTTTAATAATAGTCATAGCCCGATAGAGTTGTTCAAACAGCAGCAGGCGGGCGAGTTCGTGTGGAAACGTCATCGGCGACAGTGATATCAAGTGGTCCGCGGCCTCACGCAGTGACGGATCATAACCAAAAGGGCCGCCGCAGAAGAAAATAAGCCTTTGGGGAGCGCTCGTCATTAACCGCTGCAGAAATGCAGCGAAATCACGTGAATTCATCTTCTGGCCGCGCTCATCGAGCAACAATTTGAGTCCGGCAGGTTTTTGAAATTCATTGAGCAGGCGCGGCGCCTGACGTTGACAAAAAGCCGGAGGAGTTTCACGTTTACCGGGCTTTTCCTCTTTAATCTCTTTAATATCGCATGTAAAATAGCGCTGCAAACGCCGCTGATATTCAGCCATTCCCTGACTGCAAAGACTGTTTTTGGTTTTACCAACCAACATCAAGAGTAACTGCATAAGCTATAATACAATCTGTGAGCTACTCTGTAACAGAGTAATTATTTTCTGTCCCACGGCCGTCAAAGATAACTGGAGCATCACGCCAAACTCCCTCAAGGTCATAATGCTGCCGAACCTCATCATAGAAAACATGCACAACTATCTCACCATAATCAAGCAAAGCCCAGCGGCCGCCCTGCAAACCTTCGCTGCCTAAAGGGTAAAAACCATGCTTTTTCATCTCCTGCAGCAAAAATTCACTTACGGCCTGCACATGACGATCCGAGTGACCACTCGCGACAACCATTGTGTCTGTAACCGAAGAAATTTCTCTCAGGTCAAGAATAACGATATTTTCAGCTTTTTTATCTTCGAGAAGATCTTTAATCAAAAAGATTTTTTTCTCATCCTGCTCAGCCAGAGGCTTTTCTGCAATCATTTAATATAAAACCCATTTTCTAAAATATAATCAGCTACCCGGTCCGGCACCAGATAACGCAGCGAGCGACCAGCCGCAATCTCTTCCCGCACCATGCTGGAAGAGATATCAAGCCGGGTTACGGCCATAAAGTGAAGTCGACAACCAGAAATATGTCGATAGGACTCCTTCGTTTCATAACAAAATTCGCCTTTAAGCGCAAACGGAAAAAGCGGTGCCAGCAAATCATCACGCCCGGAATCAAAGCCTGATCTCGAAATCACAATAAAATTTGCCAGGCCGAAAAAACCGGGAAAGGCCCGCCAGGTTGAGATCTCACACCAGGCATCCCAACCAATCACAAAATAGAGTTCAGCGCCGGGGAAGCGTTTCTTGAAATATTTAATCGTTGCAACGGAATAAGAGGTTCCCCCGCGACAACACTCAAAAGCACTTGCTCTTAAAAATGGATTGCCACGCCGGGCTTTCCGTACCATTAGCAATCGTTCAGATGCCGCCACAATTTCAGTCTCTCCCTTGTGCGGCGGCCGGGCCGAGGGCACCAGGAAGAGTTTTTCCAGGGCAAATCTCTGCCGGACTTCCTCCGCTACCCGCAAATGGCCGAAATGGATCGGATTAAAGGTTCCCCCGAGAATGCCGATACGTCTACTCTCTGATCTGACCATCGCCATAGACTATATATTTTGTCGTTGTCAAACCTTCTAAACCCATCGGGCCATAGGCATGCAGTTTTGTAGTGCTGATTCCAATCTCGGCTCCGAGCCCCATCTGCCCGCCGTCGGAAAAACGGGTTGAGGCATTAACCATTACCACCGAAGAATTTATACGCCGCAGAAATTCCTGCGCCCGCTGGTAATCACGGGTAACAATTGTCTCTGTATGGTCGGAACCATATTTTACAATATGAGAAACCGCATCATCCAAACCAGCAACAACTTTTACTGCTAAAATCAAGTCAAGATACTCTGCGGCCCAATCATCTTCGATCGCCGGGATCAAATCTTCAACCAAAGCACAACTCCGGGCACAACCACGAATTTCAACCCCTGAGGCTTTGAGATCAGCTACCATTCCGGGCAGAAAACCGGCGGCAATTTCCTGATTAACCAGCAAAGTTTCAGCGGCGTTACAGACCCCGGGACGATGGGTTTTCGCATTGACGACAATTTTTCTTGCCATCTCCTGATCAGCTCCGGTATCGACATAGACGTGACAAACACCTTTGTAGTGTTTGATTACCGGAATCCGAGAGTTTTCAACTACAAAACGGATCAAACCTTCACCACCACGAGGGATAATCAAATCAATCTGTTCTTCACAGGCAAGCAGATAATTAATTGCCTGACGTTCTGTAAAGGGTACCACCTGAACCACCGAGGGCGGAATGGTCGTAGTCGCGAGAGCTTCGTGCAGAACCTTCAGTATCGCCATATTTGAGTTAAAAGCTTCAGAGCCGCCCCGCAAAATGACTCCATTACCGGATTTCAAACAAAGACCGGCAGCATCAGCAGTAACATTCGGCCGTGATTCATAAATCATCCCGACGACCCCTAAAGGAATCCTCATTTTTCCGATCTGGAGCTGGTTCGGACGCCGCCACATACGTTCAATTTCACCTACCGGATCAGGGAATGCGGCAATCTCTTCAAGCCCTGCTGCCATTGCTTCAATTACCGAGTCACTCAGAGTCAAACGGTCAATCATGGCTGTACTCAGACCATTTTCCAAAGCTTTATCAAGATCAATCCGGTTCTGCTCCTGGAGGAATTCACGCTGCCGACGCAATCCCGCCGCCATTGACCGTAGGGCCTGATCTTTTTCCGTTGTCGCAGTCGATGCTAAAACCCGGGAAGCCGCCTTGACTGCAATCGCCAAATCTTTAATCTGTTTTTCTATATCCATATCCGTTACCCTTAAAAATCAACCCTCTACAAGAGAGCTAAATTGTCGCGATGAATCACATCTGCACCGGCATCAAAGCCTAACTGATCTGCAATCTTGCGCGAATGCAGCCCCATAATCTCTTTAATATCAGCCGAATTGTAAGTAACCAGGCCCCGGCCAATCACAACGCCATCCGCGTTACAACATGAAACCGGATCACCTACTCCGAAATCACCCTCAACCTTAACGATTCCAGTCGGCAACAGACTCATGCCTCGCTCAAGCAGGGCCTTCACAGCGCCATCATCAAGCTGCAAACTCCCTTTCGATTCCACGGCAAAGGCAAGCCAGTGCTGGCGACAACTTAGACGGTTGGTCCGAGGCAAAAATATTGTCCCTTCATTCTCACCGGCCAGAACTCTGGCAATCACTCCGGAACACCTGCCATTGGCAATTACGGTCGGAATACCGTAAGCTGCGGTTTTACGGGCAGCCTCCAGTTTGCTCAGCATCCCACCCGTTCCCAAAGTACTTTTACTGACACAGGCAAAAGTGGTTACCGCATCATCAACCTCATCAATTAAAGGAATCAGTGAAGCGTCACCTGAAGCCTTGGGATCACAATCGTAAACCCCGTCAAGATCGGTCAACAGTAACAATAGATCAACTTCGGCCAGCGAGGTTAATAGAGCCGCCAGATTATCATTGTCACCAAATTTTATCTCCCGGACAACGACACTGTCATTTTCATTGACCAAAGGCAGAATCTCGCTGCCGAGCAGAGTACGCAGAGTATTACGGGCGTTAAGATAGCGCCGCCGATTGCGAATATCATCGGCAGTCAGTAAAATCTGGGCGACAGCAACACCGTGGAGAGCGAACTCCTTTTCATACTGCCGCATCAAACGCAGCTGCCCGACCGCAGCACAAGCCTGCTTCTCCGGGATTGTCAAAGGCGGGGTCGAAAAACCCAGTGCTTCAAGGCCGGCGGCAACTGCCCCGGAAGTAACAATCACAAACCGGTAGCCCTGCTTTCTAAGTTCAGCAATTTCAGCGGCGAAACGGGTAAAAAACGCAAGGTTGAGCTGGCCGTTTTCAGTCAGCACCGCACTTCCGATTTTAACAACTACCAATTTCACCCGCGACAGAGTTGTCTGGCGTAGCTCTTTCATCATTATTTATCTAAATTGATGTCCGCATTTTTTCCGGTAACCGTAGTGTAAATCAACAAAATTGTCAAAAAGTATCTCACTTTCAGGCAGTTTTCTACAGTGAAAGAAAATTTTCACTTGAACCTGAACTAACAATGTGATAACTGTCACACAGTCGTTATTCATACAGCTTAAATAACGTATTCAAAAATTCTCCGTCAGGTAAGGTCACAAAATGAAAACTAAAGACAGCAAAATTCCAGAAGCAACTATCAAACGTCTCTCAACCTACGTTAATTATTTAGGAAGACTCGGAACTGACAGCAACCCGGTGATATCTTCAGAAATGTTAGGTGAATCCTGCCAGGTCAGCCCGGCCCAGATCCGCAAGGATCTCTCATATTTCGGCGAATTCGGTGTCCGCGGAGTCGGCTATGACACGAAAAAACTTGAAGCTGAGATTAAAGACATCCTCGGTATCAATCACAGCTGGCCAACAACCGTTGTTGGAGTAGGTAAACTTGGTCAGGCCCTGCTCAATTTTGATTTTTTCCGTAAACACGGTTTCCGGATTATAGTTGCCTTCGATTCCGACCCCAGAAAAATTGGCACTAAAATTACCGATGATATAGCCATCCTGCCGACCAATGATATAGAAAACATTGTAAATGAGAAAAAAATCAGTATCGGCATCATCACCACACCGACCGACTGGGCCCAGGATGTGGCTGACAAGCTTGTCGCCGGCGGTATCAAGGGCATCCTGAATTTTGCCCCGATCAAAGTAAAAGTTCCGGAATCGATCACCCTGCGTAATGTCTCCATCACGAGTGAACTCGACAATCTGGCCTACCTTCTGACCCAGAAAAAACGCCAGTAAATATAACCGGTTATATGATTGATTTCGTAATAATTTGGCTTGCCATCATAAAACTATAACAAACAACTCCGAACGTCGCTTCGCCCTCATAAATGGGGTCAAAGCTAAAGCAATGACCCCGCTCTGCGGAAGCTGGAAGTAACAAGCCGAATATTTACTTATTTTCTGTTTTCTGACAAGAAATCGGCCCGTCTAGTTACTTACTGACAAACCTTACTCCAAATCAATAATCAACTGAACGCAGAATCAAACCCTGCGCCGGCGCGGTTATTCCAGCAGCTGTGCGATTGCGGGCGCTGATAATCTCCGCCATCTTTTGCGGCCGGTACTTGCCCCGTCCAAAATCCACCAGAGTCCCGACTATAATCCGCACCATATTTTTAAGAAAGCCGTTCCCCTTAACAAATAACATTAGATAGGGGCCGCGTTTAAGCCAGCGAGCTTGAATAATGGTGCGGTAACTGGTAGCAGTTTTCCCGTCTAGAGCCTTGAATGAGAGAAAATCATGTGGCCCGACCAGAAAACTGGATGCCTGCTGCAAAGCGTTAAAATCCAACGGCTGCCGGACATGCCAGGCATAGTTTCGCAATAACGGATTTGCAACTTGGCCATTATCGATTATGTAAAGATAGGTTTTCGCCCGGGCTGATTTTCGAGCATGAAACGTTGCGCTCACCTCTTCCACCCGCCGAACCGCAATATCTTTTGGCAGCAAACTGTTAAAAGCCGCCCAGATCCGCTCTGACGGCAATTCTCCGCCATACCCCCATGACGCAACTTGCCCCCAGGCATGCACCCCGGCATCCGTGCGCCCTGAACCTTCCATACGAGTCTGGATCCCGGGAAATTTTGCAGCCACACTTTCCAGTTGTTCCTGGACGGTAATCCCGTTCGGCTGTACCTGCCAACCATGATAATTACTGCCGTCGTAAGCAATAGTCAATTTCAAGTTACGCAAGAAAAATTCGCCGGCCATCAGGGTTTGGTGGCCGTAATATCCAAAATAAGATAATTTTTTCCACCCGCCGGGGTTTGCAGAAAGATCTCATCATCAATCTCTTTACCGAGCAGGGCCCGGGCCAGTGGCGCGGCAATTGAAACACGGCCTTCATCAACATCAGCCTCATCCTCACCCACCAGTTGGTAAACCACCTCATCGCCTGAATCTTCATCTGACAGAGTCACAAAGACCCCGAAAACAACCTTGTCCAGGTTAGCCATCTGGATCGGATCAATAACTTCAGCCCGGGTCAGACGATCACCAAGATGGTTGATCCGGCCTTCAACAAATGATTGGCGATTTTTGGCCGCATCATACTCGGCATTTTCACTCAGATCGCCATGGTCCCGGGCTTCGGAAATATCTCTAATAATCTGTTGCCGTTCAACCGTTTTCAGGTGGTAAAGTTCATCTTTAAGTCGTTTATAACCGGCCGGTGTGAACGGTACTTTTGCCATACTGCACATTAAAACATACTCCGTTAAAAGTTAAATTTTTTAGTACCTTACAGGTTATTTTCTGCACAAAAAAACAAGAAAAAATCAGAAAATG
>JAOZKP010000528.1 GCA_029935295.1 bacterium
AGACTCTCTTAAAGGGATGCCTGAGGCTAACGAGAAACGTACCGGCAAGTGGTAGATTTTTAAAACTGCAAACCAAAAAAGCGCCTCTTTCCGGGCGCTTTTTTGGTTTTTTTGACAGACAGGTTTGCCGAAGCAGTAAACAAAGTTCATATTTGACAAGGTTTATGTACGACAAATGATTAAATTGTTTTTAACGAAAAAAAAATTACTGGTGGGAGTTCTTCTACTTCTCTCCGGCTGGATGGTTGCAGGATTCCTTCTATTTGCGGGCGGCTCGTCTGAGCCTTCACAGGTAAAGAAGTGTACGGATTCAAGTCAGAATGTTGTCTGCGAGAAGGTGCAGGATCCGGCCAGTAAACCGCTCTCAGAAGATTCGGCCGCCGCAACTGAAAAAGTGGTCGAGATCAAAGAACTCGCTGGCACGATTAAGCGGGGTGAAACCTTAAGCTCACTGCTGGGAGATTATTTAAACAGTCATGAAATATGTTGTCTGGCAGAGCAGTGCGAGGATACCTTTTCCGTAAAAGATATCCGGGCCGGCAGGCCTTACTGTATGCTTTTTGAAGATGGCACGTTTAAATGTTTTACCTATGAAATTGATGCCGATGAACAGCTGCTGATAAACTATGAAGGTGAAAAGTTTAAGATAAGTAAAGCAGCTATCTCATATCAAATAGAACGTTCGGTAATCTCCGGCACAATTTCAAGCTCACTTTTTTTGACGATTGCCGAACTCGGTGAAAGAGCCGAACTCGCCTGCCACCTGGCTGATATCTTTGCCTGGGACATCGATTTTATGCGTGATCTCCGGCAGGGTGATTCCTTCCGAGTACTGGTTGAAAAGCGTTATCGTGACGGTAAATTTGCCGGTTACGGAAACCTGCTGGCGGCCGAATTTGTTAATCGGGGTGAGGCATTTCATGCGGTTTATTATAATGACAAAGATACACCGGCTTATTATGATCGCAAAGGCCGGAGTCTGAAAAAGGCTTTTCTTAAAGCGCCGCTTGCCTACAGCCGCATCTCTTCGACTTACAGCAACCGCCGTTATCATCCGGTATTAAATATCTATCGCCCGCACCGGGCCATAGATTATGCGGCGCCGACCGGAACCCCGGTCAGAGCCGTGGCGAGTGGGGTGGTTACCCAGCGCAGTTACGACCGGCAGAATGGCAATAAGGTTCGTTTGCGTCATGCAAACCGGTATGAAACGACCTATATTCATTTGAGCCGTTTCGGCCGTGGCATCAAAGTTGGGCGCAAAGTTGACCAAGGCCGGGTCATTGGTTACGTCGGGGCCACCGGTCTGGCTACCGGTCCTCATCTCGATTTTCGGGTTTTCAAAAACGGCCGGGCAATTAACCCTTTGAAAATGGAGCGAATTCCATCGGCCCCATTACCGAAAAAAGTCTTGCCGGAATTTAACCTCAAAGTGAAAGAATATTTTGCAGTATTGGATAGTCACCTATCCGTGGAACGAGCCCGGAAACAGGTTGTAGTTACAGACAAAGAGGGTTGAGTCAGAACAAAGGAGTTATCGGTGATGAAAAATTTTCGGAAAGAGTTATGGTTTACAACCTCCGCCCGGCGGGAGTTTATTAATATTACTTCTGATGTCGAACAGTGCCTGCAATCCAGCGGGGTTCAGGAAGGTTTATGCTTGGTCAATGCGATGCATATCACCGCCTCGGTTTTTATCAATGATGATGAGTCGGGTCTGCATCACGATTTTGAAGTTTGGCTAGAAAAACTTGCCCCGCACGCACCGACTTCACAATATCGTCATAACGGTTACGAGGACAACGCTGATGGTCACCTCAAAAGGCAGATCATGGGCCGCGAAGTCGT
>JAOZKP010000529.1 GCA_029935295.1 bacterium
AATTTGAAGTTGGAGATGGGGAGTGTCGTATTCGAAAAGCTGGAGATGTTGTAAGGCTAGATGACACAACTGGAAAAGGGCATCAAACTAGAGTGGTGGGTGACGTCGTCGTGAAAATTGCGGCGATACATTCTACAGGAAAAAGAGATAAGTAGTGGTAGTGTCAAGTTTGAGTCCCTAAGTTCAGAGGCCTTGATATTGCAAAAGTCTTCAGTGAAGGAATCTACGAATGAGTCAATTAACAAGCTCGAAATTTTTGTCAAACAAGGCATTCGTTTTACTCGGTGTTTTGGTTGCATTTTTATCATTTTACAACGTCGATAAAGTATTTGCGGTCGAGGCGACAGTAAGTTCTGCGGAAGCTGCACCTGAACAATATCAGGCGAACTGGTGGCGCTCAATCAGGAAAGGCATGTGGCAGTGGGAGGGTGCAGATTGGCCCGCCATTAAAAAAACCTTGGATCGGATTGAGAGTGCCTCGGGCCAACGGCGTTACCCTGATAAATTCGATACAATCATCGATTATGGGCCGGGTCATTGGGTTTATGAATGGAGTATTACCGGTGACGAGGCCTACCAGGAAGCGCTTAAGCAGGAAAAAGCTGGTAACCTGTCAGGGGCTCGTAAAGCTTTTCTGCAGGCGTCGGTTTACTATACTCAAGCGAGTTATCCTCATTTTAGAGACCAGCACTCTAAAGCGGCCTTGGCCAAAGCCTTTACCATGTACAGTCGGGCTGGTCGTTATTTCCCAGTTCCCATGGAGGAGTGGGATCTGGAGGTCGATGGCGTTCATTACAAGGCCTTTATTCATTTCCCAGCACAGCAATCTAAAAAACTGTTGCCGGTTATTTTAAAGACTGGAGGAATGGATGTTTTAAGTACCGAATTTTATCCTCTTTCTGAGATAATTAACGATTATGGCGCGGCCATGATTGTCTATGATTCTCCTGGTACTGGAAACGATGGTATCGTCGATCTGCGTTACGATAAGCACCACGTTGCCGTGCTCAAGCGTGTGCTTGAAGATCCTCGTTTTGACCATGAACGGATTGGGGTCTGGTCTGAAAGTTTAGCTGGTTTGACCGCAGTGAGAATGGCTCTCGGAGAGTATAAGGATTCTATTGCGGCAGCAGTCAATAGCTGCGGTCCCATCCATGCCCTCTATGCGTTTGAGTTGACCGGTGGCGTTCCACCTGGGTACGACCTCCATAAAATGATTGAAGCATATAATAAAGGAGCTCTATCGAAGGCGGAAATTGACAAATTCAATAAGGCTATGTTGACGCCCCCCTTACAAGGGATGCTTCTCGATTTTCAAGGTGAGGTTTTTGTCGATCGAGTCCGGGCTCAGAGTGGTGATGTCTTGGGTATCCTCGCACGAAGTTTGCCAATTTCTCTCATCGAGCAAGGTTTGGTCGGCCAGATGAATGTAACAAATACGCCGCTTTTGACGATCAATACCCACTCCGACCCGTTAGTCCCTTACTCAGAGAGTTTGATGGTAACCAATGCCTCAATCCAGGGAAAACTTATGATCTATGATGAATATGAAGGTCACTGCGTCTCCCGGGCGGAAATCCCAACGATTATGCAGTGGTTATCATATCACTTAAAGTTGAGACCTTTAGCTAAGAACTCGCATGGAAATGATTAAGCAAAGAAAATAGGTAACTGTTCAGTGTGGGTAAAAAAGCCCCATTTATTGGCTGATTTCAGTGAATTCTGGGGACATAACCTGATTTCCCTAAGGAAATCGGGATTGTGTACCCTGAATTTACGGGTTGACTGAATAGTTACGAAAATAGTTATTATTTCATTGAATATTTTGGAGAAAACTTATGGCAGA
>JAOZKP010000530.1 GCA_029935295.1 bacterium
TAGGCGGGGTCGCCCGTAATACCTGGCCATCCGGAGGAGGAAGCTCTACAGATGCCGATACTCTGAACGGACATGATTCCAGCTATTTCATACCGGCTTCAGACTATAGCGATTTCATGCCGATTTCAACTGACAACTGGGTCAATACCACTGGAGATACAATGAGCGGCGCACTTACGGTTAATGGAAACCTTAAGGCCAACTCAAGTCTCTATGTCGGCACTAAAATAACCTCTGACAATGACGCCATTTATTTCGATTATGGGACTCAAGAATCGTTACAATGGAATAACAAAATGTCAGAATTTCAATTTAGTGACGATTTGAAGGTATATGGCAGCCTAAAGACCAACTCAGATCTCTACATCGGCACTGACGACACCTCTGACAATGACGCCATTTATTTTGACACAGGAACCACCGAATCGTTGCAATGGAATAACAGTGCGGCGGAATTTCAGCTAAGTGATGACCTGCAAGTTAATGGTGAATACCGTTATGCATCTGCTAAGGGTTTCTATTACCAAATACCGCCATGCCAGTTTGCTGCCGATATTAGTAATAATTATATATTAGGATTAAACAAAGGATATCTTTATAGCATTGATAGCGCAACAGGCATCGCAATATTTGCACCCGTCCACCTACCAGAAGGTGCGACGATTACTAGTGTGAGAGCGTACTATTATGACAATAGTAACATACAGGGATTTGATTATTTCTTTTGTGGTTTATACAGAAGAACACCTACGGAAATAAGTGTTCACCAGCTCTCTTTCGTAAATAGTCCTACCACTAGGTCATTTACCAGTAACAATATTTTACAAATAACAGACTCGACCATTGATGATAACATAGTTGATAAAAATTACCAATATTACGTTGAAGTAGTTATGCAGCAATTTTCTGGCAATTCCTCTGCTGATGTTAATTTCCGCGGCTGCAGAATTACCTATAGAGTTGATAAAGTGTCCCAATGATTCCGTTATGAGTAAATCGGAGTACAATATCTGTTTCTGAGGTTTGCCTCTTATCAACGGTCTTTGGTCGCGACCGAAACCCGGGATTCGGCGTAACCGAGATTATCTTTTTGTGCCTGATTGCGAAGATGCCGTAAAAATTTATCTGCCGAATGCCACTCGGGTGATTCAATATTTGGCAGGGGAATTTGCTTTTCGCTTGCAATTACAAGAACCTGATCCCGGCCGAAGGGGGGGCTGACTTTGAGATCGTAGGGACAGCCGTCATCGGGCAGAACCAAGAGCCGGTTGGCTTTAAGCTTTGCCGGATTGCGATCCGGCTGGTTGCGGTTGTCCAGGGGATAGAGCGGCAGGGCTGATTTATCTGGGTTAAGATAAAAGATATAGACCCAGGCATCACGGTTGATGCGAACCAGAAAACGAATCTGTTCACCTTTATAATAGAGGGGCCGATCCTCACCGCGATCGGTACTAATCTCGACCTTGAGACCGCCCCGGCTGATGGTTTTCTCTTGAGACGACAGGCTTTTTTGCGTGACTGTTTTTGCCGCAGATGTTGCCACCAGATAACTCGGCAGAAGAGATTTTGGGATGGCAACTTTGGCGGCACTCACCTGCCTACCTGTAAGATCAAGAATTGAGGCCTGGACTTCAATATCATCGTGATTGAGCCAAGCACTGCCCCAGAGTTCCGAATCAGAACGTAAGAGATCTGCCGTGAGACTACCTCTTTTCCGATTCTCATCCTGCGAACCATCCCCTTCCCGACTCTGTCCGAGTCCCCGGGTTCTAAGTTCAGCAACTTCCAGACTTTTAAGTTCCCGCTGCGGGTCTAGGACCCGAAAGAGATTACTCTCCGCCAATGC
>JAOZKP010000016.1 GCA_029935295.1 bacterium
CAGTCAATCTGGAATCAGGAGAATCGGCTGACCGGTTCGGTGGATGTGCCGTTGACTGAGAAAGGGCGCGGTGAGGCGGTTGGTGCGGCTTTGCAGTGTCCGGGTTTACAGTTTGATATTGCGTACTCTTCACCGCTCTCCCGGGCCCGGGATACGGCGGCACTTTTTCTGGAGAAGCTGGGGCAGTTTGTACCGCTGATTACCGAGCCTTTGTTGATTGAAAAAAGTTACGGGATTTTGCAGGGGCTGAATAAAGACCGGGTTAAAGCGGAATACGGTGCGGAAGCCTACAGTCTGATGCATCGCAGCTACAATGTTGCCCCGCCGGGCGGAGAAAGCCTGCGCGAATTGGGCTTAAGGGTGCAGCCTTTTGTCAGGCAGGTAGTCGGAGAGGATTTGCGCCTTGGTAAAAATGTTTTGCTGGTGGCGCATGGCAATGTGATTCGTTCGCTGGTGATGATGATTGAAAAACTTTCACCGGCAGAAATTGTCAAAGTTGAGGTCGGGACGGCTAAGCCGCTGGTCTACCATCTGGATGGGAACTTTCAGGTCGAAAAGAAGGGCATTTAGCAGCATGGAGAAACGTCTTCATATTATCGTCAGCGGTCGGGTGCAGGGAGTCTGGTTTCGGGCTTCAACTCAGTTGCAGGCGCGGCAGTTGGGTCTGGTGGGTCAGGTCTGGAACCGGTCTGACGGCCGGGTCGAGATGATTGTCGAGGGATCGGAAGAGATATTGCGGCAGTTTCTTGAATGGTGCGGGGTCGGGCCGCGCGGCGCCCGGGTTGACACTCTTGAGAGTGACTGGTCGACATCTATTGGTGAATTTGGCGGTTTTGACATTGTCTGATACTGCAACCATAGCGTCCGCCACGACTGCAAATACTCCAGTTTCGGAAAATCCCGGCCGCAGTGCTGATTTCTATCTTGCTTCTGAAGTTATAGTTGCAATGCGGCAGGAGATTGTGGCAGCGGCCGGCAATGAAGTTTTTTTTCGCGGCCGTTTTGCTGGTGATAAGGTTGGCGAAGTTGAAGCGCTGGCGCGCGGCAATCAGGCGATGACACCGGCACTTTCGCGGCAGGTGAAAGCCGGGGAAGTTGTGATTCACAACCATCCTTCCGGCAACCTGACCCCGTCGGACGCGGATCTTCGGGTAGCGTCACTTTTCGGGGCCGAAGGAATTGCCTTTTTTATTACCGATAATCAGGTAACTAAAGTTTATGCGGTGGTTGAAGCGTTGGTTGTGGAAGAGGTAAAGCCGCTGGCGCTTGATCTGGTGGAGGAATATTTCGGTCATAAAGGGGCACTCTCTCGGACTTTGCCGAGTTTTGAATTTAGAGCCGAACAAGCCGATCTTGCCCGGGCTACGGTGCAGGCCTTTAATCAGTCGAATTTTCTTCTGGCTGAAGCCGGTACCGGGGTTGGAAAGAGTTTGGCTTATCTGATTCCGGCCGCCCTCTGGGCGATTCGCCATAATCAGCGGGTCGTGATTTCGACTAATACTATTAATTTGCAGGAGCAGCTGCTGCATAAAGATCTGCCGCTCCTAATTGAGCATCTGGGTCTGCCGGTGAAGGCGACTCTGATTAAGGGTCGGGCCAATTATCTCTGTAAACGCCGCGCTAAAGAACTCAAATTAGAAATTGAGAGCGGCACCGAATCCCGTGATGCGGAGTTGGATGCGCTGCTCGCCTGGGCGCAATCCACAAGCGATGGCAGCCGGGCCGATTTCCCCTCTTTGCCGAGTGCGGCGGCCTGGGAGATGATCTCAAGTGATGCCGATGCCTGTCAGTTTTCGCGTTGTCTTGATTTTGGCAGCTGTTTTTTCTATCGCGCCCGGCGCGAGGCGGCCAAAGCGCAGCTTTTGGTGGTCAACCATCATCTTTTGATGGCTGACCTTCAGTTTCCGCCCGATTCCGGGGTTTTGCCGTGTTATGAAGCTCTGGTGATGGATGAAGTGCATCATCTGGAGGAGGCCGCCACCGGCTATCTGGGGGAAAGCGTATCCCAGATCGGGATGTTGATGCTGCTTAACCGTTTAAGTCACCGCCGGCGGCAGGAGCTGGGATTGTTGCGGCGGCTGCGGCGGCGTCTGGGGCAGGCTGCGGCAGCCGGGGGAGCAAAAAATAGTCGCCGGGCCGATTTTATGGCAGCTCTGGCAGCCCAGATTGAAGGTGAAACCGAACCGGCGGTCTTGATGCTGTCGCAGGATCTGGAAGATCATTTTGCGGCCTGGCGGGAGATTCTGGTTGCGCAACTGGTGCCTGAAAATGAAATTATTGAGGGCTCTTTTAAGTTTCGAATAACTGCCAAAGAGCGCTCTTTGCCGGCCTGGAAAGCAAGCCTGGCGGAGAAGATCGAGGCTTTTATTGAAGAGGCGCAGAGCGTAATCAAGGCACTCTCTGAGCTTAATCGCAATATTGAGTTAGGTTTCGAAGAGAAATTTCTGCCGGATGATTTTTTCAGGGGCTGGCAGGGTGAATTTCAGGCAGCCTTGGTGCGGCTGCAGGATCAGGTCGATTTTGTCGCCCGTTTTTTCTTGAAGATGAGCGCTCAATCCGAGCTGATTGCCTGGATTGAGGTCTCCGGCGGCCAGCGCCGCAATTTTAAGATTGTTCTGGCCCCGCTTGAAGTCGGCTCGTTGCTTGAGGATATGCTTTATGCCCGGCTCAAAAGTATGATTATGGTCTCGGCCACGATTGCTGTTGACAGATCGTTTGATTTTTTTATTAACCGGGTCGGGCTTCTGGAACGGAGCCGTTCGCAGCTGCTTAAATCACTTATTTTAGCGAGCCCGTTTAATTATCGCAAAAATGCTTTGGTTATGGTGCCGCGGGATTTGCCGCTGCCGAATGAGTCAGACTTTATTTCGTCTTTGGCTCTTTTTCTCGATACTTTGATTAGTCGGATTGGCGGCCGGTCCCTGATTCTTTTTACGTCATACCGGGCGATGAAATCGGTGGCAGCGATCTGTCGTGATTCACTGCGGCGGCGCGGCGTACGGCTTCTGTTGCAGGGTGAGGGTCAACGCCAGTGGTTATTGAATGAATTGAAAAACAATCCGGATACAGCCCTGTTTGCGACCGACAGTTTCTGGGAGGGGGTCGATGTCAAGGGCCGGGCTTTAGAGTGTCTGGTGATTGTCAAACTGCCTTTTAAGGTGCCCAGCGATCCGGTGTTGATGGCGCGGCTTGAATATATTGCCGCGACCGGCGGTAATCCCTTTTACGATTATTCACTGCCGCAGACCGCTCTGAAATTGAAACAGGGGGTCGGGCGGCTGATTCGCAGCCGTGCCGACCGTGGGGTAATTGTCATCTGTGACCGGCGTCTGGTGGAAAAATCATACGGGGCGCGTTTGCGCTCGGTTCTGCCGGATTCTGATCTTTATGTTATTTCCGGCGGCGAGGTTATAAAAAGAGCGGCCGAGTTTTTGGTGTAACATCAGGTGAATTTTAAGATAAAACACAACTCAGAAAGTTGAGGTTTATGAAACAACGTTCACTCAAATCGTCAATCTTTTCCAGCCTTGGTGTACTGCTGGTTGTTCTGCTATTTATTAATCTATTTTATATGGTTTTTTGTCTGCATCGGAGCGATCTTGCCGGCAAACAGTCACTTTTAGCCCAGAGGATTTTGCTGTGTTCCGTTCGTCAGCCCCGGGTAGAAGAGATTAAGCGCCACCAGATCTTTGCGAACAGTCCTGAAAAATGCGGTGCCTGTGAAACGGGTGCCCTGCCGGAACTTGATCTGCTTTTAAAAGGCGGGATGCTTTCCGGTAAATATCTGCCTCGGATTGAGAGTGTTGAGGTTGTCAAATTATTGCAATCCATGCGGACGCACTGGTGTGAAATCATGCAGTCGCCGTTGCCGGGAACTCCGGGACTGCCGCTTTTCTGTCGTCAGGCCCGGACATTGAATGATGCGCTTTTGCACCGGGCATTGGGGTTTAAAAATCGTCTCTGGCTACCGGTCTGGTTGGCTTTGATTCTGGTTTTACTGTTTTTAGTATGGTTATCGTTGCGGCGTTATTTTATCTATAGAAAACGGTCAGTTCTGGCTAATTATCCTGACGATTCTCTGGTCGGTTTTGAGAGCCAGCTGCTGTTGGCTCTGCCGGTGGCTTTTGTTCTTTTAGATAGCTCTCTGGCAGTAAGGTTTGTTAATCGTTTCGGTGAGAGTTATTTTGGTCAGTTCCCTTCATTTGATGAAGCAAATTTTGCGGAATTCTGCCAGGACCAGACTCTGTTGGAGCATCTGCGCAGCTCTTTTTTAAGTGCCCGGCCGGTTCCGTACGAAAAATTGCCTAGTGAGTCTGATTATGTCTTGCTGAACACTGTCAGCGGCCGTGAACGTCAGGTGTTTATTCAATGGTATAAACTCTATTTAGGCGGGCTTGACTACCTTCTGGGGGTAATTCGTGATCCGCAGGAAGCGATTCTGCAAGGGGTGCCCGATATTAGCCAGGAGCAGCTGCAGGAGCTTTCACAGAAGCTCTTCCGGGTTCAGGATGATGAACGTCAGCATCTTGCCGATGAACTGCACGATGGTTTGTGTCAATCACTGGCAGCATTGAAGATGCAGGTGTTCAGGGTTGAGAAGGGAATTGATGATGAAGAGAATCGAGAGGATTGCCGCAAATCCAGGCAGTTTATAGCCCAGATTATTGAGGATGTCAGGCGTCTTTCGCACGATTTAAGCCCGGTTATTCTCGATGATTTGGGGTTGGGAGGAGCTTTAGCCCATTTAGTGAATAATTTTGCGGCTCTCAATGATCTTAAGGTTTCGATTTCAGTTCCGGATCTTGAGGGGTGTTTCTCCAGTGATGCATCCCGTCATGTTTATCGGATTGTTCAGGAAGCGGTTAACAATGTTGCCAAGCACGCTCAGGCTTCGCTTCTGGTGTTAGAGGCGGAGGTAACTGATGAAACCGTTCGTTTCCTGATTCGGGATGACGGAGTCGGCTTTGGGGATGATCATAATGGTAGTGTCCGCAGTGGGGCGGGGCTCGGGTTGACCAGCATGGCCCAGAGAGTCCAACTTCTCGGTGGAGAATTTTCAGTTTCCTCTAAACCGGATGATGGGTGCCTTGTGACATTCACTTTGCCCAGGAAGTCATCGGCTTGATTATTAAAAAAATCTGAAGTACTTGTAATTAATTTTGTGATCTGGTAATGAATTGGTTTAATAAGTAAAAATTCAATTTTGTGGGCAGTGTCATACGGGCGGTTTTTCTAAAATTTCGCGGACAGTGCCCGCAAGTAAGTGCTTTTAGCAAGTTTTTTCTTGTTTCTACGCAAGAAAAAAGCTTGTAAGGCGCTTATGTCAGATACTTTCGACTCTGCCGGAAGTGCAGAATAACAGTTATTGTTAAATCAGGGAGTTTTCAAGATGTATAGAGAAGAAGATGGTAAATGTAAAATAGTTCTGGCTGATGACCATGCAATGTTGCGTCAGGGAATCAAAAAAATTATTGAAGAGGAAGAGAATCTTGAAGTTGTTGGTGAGGTGAATGACGGCCTTGAGCTGATTGACTTTCTCAATAATAACCGGGCCAATCTGGTTTTGCTTGATATCTCCATGCCAAATGTCCGTGGAATTGAAGCGGTTACAGAAGTGCGGCGTTCACAGCCAGGAGTCAAGGTTCTGATGCTGACGATGCATAACAATAAAGAGTATCTGTATGCCGCAATTGCGGCCGGTGCCGATGGTTACCTGCTGAAAGAGAACAGTGATGATGAACTGTTGGCGGCAATTGATCAGGTAATGCTGGGTGAAACCTACATCTCTTCGACTCTGTCTGCAGATTTTTCCGAAGATTTGATGAAGTTTTACCGTAAGAACAAGAAACTGCCGTTTGAGCATCTGACCAATCGTGAACGTGAAATTCTGAAAATGGTAGCTGAAGGCAATACCAGTCGTGAAATTGGTGACCTTCTCTATATCAGCCTGCGTACAGTCGAACATCATCGGGCGAATATCATGCGCAAGATGAAATTTCGTTCGGTTGCCGACCTGATCAAATATGCTCTTGATAAAGGGTATGTTTAGTATCTTGTAGGTTTTTTGGTTTGAAAAAATTGATAGTTTTCTGGAGGGTGCTCTATATTTTTAGTGCGCCCTCTGTTGCGTCTATAGATCATTAAAAAATATATCAAGTAACTTGTAGGAGAGTTTGAAAATGAGTACTAAAATTGATCCGTTTGCTGATTTACCCTGTATGATTGCTGACTCCGGATTGGCCGAGTGGGGGCGTAAGGAGATTGAGATTGCTGAACACGAGATGCCGGGTTTGATGGCAATTCGGGAAAAGTATTCGGCTTCTCAACCTTTGAAAGGGGCCCGGATTATGGGCTCGCTGCATATGACAATTCAGACTGCGGTTTTAATTGAAACCCTGACCGCATTGGGGGCCGATGTGCGCTGGGCCTCATGTAATATATTTTCCACCCAGGATCACGCTGCGGCTGCGATTGCGGCAACCGGAATTCCGGTTTTTGCCTGGAAGGGCGAAACCCTGGCCGAATATTGGGCCTGCACCTACCAGGCCCTCTCATTTCCCGGCGGCAAGGGGCCGGATCTGATTGTTGATGATGGTGGCGATGCGACCCTGATGCTCCATTTCGGAGCCCGGGCTGAAGCGGATGCCTCTATCCTGGAGCAGGAGTACCATTCTGAAGATGAGATCGAACTGGTAGCTCTCTTAAAAGATATTCAGAGCCGTAAATCGGCTGATTTTACGACCTGGGTCAATGAGTGTCGCGGAACTTCGGAAGAGACCACGACCGGGGTGCATCGTCTCTATCAGATGATGGAGAAGGGCGAGTTGAAATTCCCGGCCTTTAATGTCAATGACTCAGTTACCAAATCAAAATTTGACAATCTTTACGGCTGCCGTGAATCTCTGGCGGACGGAATTAAACGGGCTACCGATGTTATGGTTGCCGGTAAAACGGTTGTTATTTGTGGTTATGGTGATGTCGGTAAAGGCTGCGCTCAGTCGATGCGCGGTTTCGGGGCCCGGGTTTTGGTTACGGAGATTGATCCTATTTGTGCTCTGCAGGCCCTGATGGAGGGATTTGAAGTAACGACTATGGCGGACGCTTTAGCCGAGGGTGATATTTATGTAACGACTACCGGCAACCGCGATGTTATCACCGCTGAACATATGGCCGGGATGAAAAATCAGACGATTGTCTGTAATATTGGTCATTTCGACAGCGAAATTCAGATTGCCCAGCTGAATCAGTGGCCGGGAGTGGTCAAAGATGAGATCAAACCTCAGGTCGATCGTTACACCTTTACCGAAGGACATCAGATTTTTGTTCTGGCTGAAGGGCGCCTGGTTAACTTAGGCTGTGCCACCGGGCATCCCTCATTCGTAATGTCAGCTTCTTTTGCCAACCAGATGCTGGCCCAAATAGCTCTCTGGCAGAATCAGCATGAGGTTGGTGTTTATCGTCTGCCCAAGGTTCTGGATGAAGAGGTCGCCCTGCATCATCTTACAAAACTGGGGGCAAAATTAACGGTTCTCAGTCAGGAACAGTCCGATTACCTGGGCATTCCGGTAGAAGGTCCTTATAAACCAGAGCATTATCGTTATTAGGAGCTGAGTTGAGAACCAAAGGACACCAAGAAAAATGAGAGGGTGCGAACTTAGGCTTCGCCCCTCCGTAACCGGGGTCAAACTTGACATGTTGCTGGGGAACGCAAATGTCAAGTATGACCCCAATCGCCACATAACAAACAACAACCCGACCTGCCTCGATTGGGGTCATTGCTTTAGCTTTGACCCCGTTTACGAGGGCGAAGCGAACTTCACACTAACTTTATTTGCCTTACGTTAAATTTAAATTACAAAAAAAGGGGACGGTGATTAACCGTCCCCTGCTTTTTCTTTTTTTCATGGTCGGGATGAGAGGATTTGAACCTCCGACCCCTGCGTCCCGAACGCAGTGCTCTACCAAGCTGAGCCACATCCCGTATGAAAATAGTGGGCTGGCTTTTAACTGATTGCGTTTGTAAAGTCAAGGGGAAAATGGTATTTAAGCCGATTGCAAATTGACTGAAAAGCAGACAAATTTCTTGACTCTAACCTGATAATGGTGGCAGAAGGCACATCTAATTTTAAAATCTTATAACCGGTTTGGAATAATTAAAAATGAGTACACAATTTAGTAGTTCACTGACCGCGGCTTTCCGCAGTCATGTTTGCGGCGCCTTAAGGGCTGAAGATGTCGGTAAAAAAGTAACCTTGTCCGGCTGGGTTCAGAACTGGCGTGATCACGGCGGGGTTATTTTTATCGATCTGCGGGATCGTTACGGTCTGACCCAGGTGGTTTTTAATCCCGAAAATGCACCGGCAGCCCATGAGCTTGCGCATACTCTGCGGAGTGAGTTTGTGATTCAGGTCGATGGTGAAGTTGTTAACCGGCCGGAAGGGACGGTTAATGCGAACATGGCCACGGGTGAGATTGAGGTTCTGGTTGCGCAGTTTAAGGTTTTGAACCGAGCTGAAACCCCGCCATTTTCAATCGATGAAACCAGCGAAGTCGGTGAGAATGTCAGGTTGCAATACCGCTATCTTGATCTCCGCCGTCAGCCTCTGCAGGAGGCGATGGTTGTCCGGCACCGGGTGACAAAGATTGTTCGTGACTATCTTGACAACCATAATT
Source organism: bacterium (assembly GCA_029935295.1). Taxonomy (GTDB): domain Bacteria; phylum Desulfobacterota; class Anaeroferrophillalia; order Anaeroferrophillales; family Tharpellaceae; genus Tharpella. Next base: position 8,674 of record JAOZKP010000016.1, read on the forward strand.
TTCTCGAAATTGAGACCCCGGTTCTGACCAAAAGCACACCCGAAGGAGCCCGGGATTATCTGGTGCCGAGTCGTACCAATTTAGGTTCATTCTTTGCTTTGCCGCAGTCACCGCAGCTTTTTAAACAGTTGCTGATGGTCGCCGGTTTCGACCGCTACTTTCAGATTGTAAAATGTTTCCGTGATGAAGATTTGCGTGCTGACCGGCAGCCCGAATTTACGCAGATCGATATGGAGCTCGCTTTTGTCGATCAGAATGATATTATCACGCTGGTTGAGGGGATGATTGCTCTGATTTTCAAGAAAATTAAAGATTTTGATTCGGCTCCGCCTTACCCGCGGATCGGTTATTACGATGCCATCAATAAATACGGTCTAGATGCTCCTGATATTCGCTTCGATATGCATCTGGTCGATCTTAATTCTGTTTTTACCGAGACCAATTTTAAGGTTTTCCGCTCGGTACTTGATAGAAAAGGCATTATTAAAGGTTTAAATCTCAAAGGTGGCGCTAAGCTCTCGCGTAGAGAGATTGACGAACTTTTAGAGGTTGTTAAAATCTACGGGGCTAAAGGTCTGGCCTGGATTAAGGTTAACGAGGATGGCTGGCAGTCGCCGATTGTTAAATTCTTCGAGGAGTCAGAGGTTACCGCCTTGGGCCAGGCAATGGCCGCTGAAGTTGGCGATCTTCTCCTCTTTGTTGCTGATAAACCGGAGATAACAAATGAATCATTAGGTCGCTTGCGTCTTCATCTCGGTGAGAAGATGGGCTTGATTGATGCAGATAAACTCGCCTTCTGCTGGGTTGTGGATTTCCCGATGTTTGCCTGGGACGAGCAGGAGAAACGACATACGGCAATCCACCATCCTTTCACCGCGCCGCTTGATGAAGATCTCGAAAAACTTGAGAGCGACCCGCTGGCAGTCAAAGCCAAAGCCTACGATCTGGTTCTGAACGGTGTTGAAGTCGGCGGCGGCAGTATCAGAATTCATGATGCCGAAACTCAGGCTAAAGTTTTCAGTCTGTTGAACATCAGTGATGATGAGGCGCAAGAGAAGTTTGGTTTTCTGCTTGATGCTTTAAGTTTCGGCGCACCGCCGCACGGCGGCATCGCTTTTGGTCTGGATCGTCTGATGATGCTGCTCTTGCAGCGCCAATCAATACGTGAAGTTATCGCTTTCCCGAAAACCCAGAAAGCGACCTGTCTCTTAAGCGGCGCCCCGAATACCGTAAGCCCGCGGCAGCTGCGGGATCTGGCTATAAAAAAAGCATAACCATTTTTTCTTGTTTTTTTGTGCATAAAATAACCTGTAAGGCACTAAAAGGAGATTTTTAATGTCAGCTGAAAACCTGCAAGGTGAATATATAACTTATTCTGATGGTGAATATCAAATTCCTGATCAGCCGATGGTTGGTGCTATGCCCGGTGATGGCATCGGGCCTGACATCTGGAGTGCTACAAAAATGGTGTTGGATGCCGCCGTTGAAAAAGCCTATGATGGCAAGAGAAAAATCTGTTGGCAGCCTTTAAGTGCCGGGGAAGTTGCTTTTAAGGAGACCGGATCCTATCTTCCGGATGCTACTCTGGAGACGATTGAGAAACTGAAAATTGCGATTAAAGGTCCGCTCACAACCCCGATCGGTGGCGGTATGCGCAGTTTGAATGTTGCCCTGCGGCACCATTTTGATCTTTTCGCCTGTATTCGTCCGGTACGCTATTATGAAGGGGTGCCGAATCCGATGAAGCGGCCTGGTGATCTCGATGTGGTTATATTTCGTGAAAATACCGAAGATGTGTATGCCGGTCTGGAGTGGGCGGCGGGGTCTGATGAAGCCGAAGCTCTGGGGGATTATCTGCGGGATAAGTTACAAGCCAAAGTTCGTCCGGGTTCGGCTTTAGGGATTAAGCCGATGAGTCCCGAAGGCAGCAAACGTCTGATTCGGGCGGCAATCCAGTATGCTATCGATAATGATCGCAAAATGGTGACGATGGTGCATAAAGGCAACATTATGAAGTTCACCGAGGGGGCTTTCTGTCAGTGGGGCTACGATATGGCAAAAGCTGAATTTGCGGATAAGATTGTCACTGAAGAGGAGATCGTGACAAAATATCAGGGCGAGTGGCCTCCGGGAAAAATTATTTTAAATGACCGGATTGCTGACGCCATGTTCCAGCAGCTGCTCTTGCGGCCGGATGAATATGACGTTCTCGCAACTCCCAATCTTAATGGCGACTATCTTTCCGATGCCTGTGCCGCTCAGGTTGGCGGTTTGGGGATTGCCCCAGGAGCCAATGTCGGTGACGGCATTGCTATCTTTGAAGCGACCCACGGAACTGCACCTAAATACGCCGGTCTTGATAAGGTTAATCCCGGTTCGCTGATCCTTTCCGGTAAAATGATGCTCGATTTTATGGGCTGGGCTGAAGCCGGTGATCTCGTGGAAAAAGCTTTGCAGGCAACTATCCTCGGCCGTCAGGTAACCTACGATCTCGCCCGGCAGATGGAAGGTGGCGAAGAGGTTCGCTGCAGCACTTTTGGTGAGTTGATTGTCTCCGCAATGTAGTGACCCGATTTTTGCGTAAGAGAGGCCGATGAAAATTCTATTTCTGACCGCCTCATTAAAAACCCCGAGCACCAGATTCAGGGTTCTTCAGAACCTTGAAATCTGGCGCGGTCTCGGCCTTGAGGTTGCGGCTCTGCCTTTGCCGAAAAACAACTGGGCCCGCTGTAAACTTCTTTATATCCTTCCGAATTACGACATTGTGGTTCTCCAGAAACGTCTCCTGCATCGTCATACTTTTTCACTTCTGCGCCGCCGTGCTAAGATTTTACTCTATGATTTTGATGATGCGGTGATGTTTTCCGACAGCAATAAAGAGGGCGACTTTTTTTCAGAACATAAAAGCCTGCGTTTTGCCGCCGTTGCCAAATCAGCTGATCTGCTGCTGGCGGGTAATGAATATCTTAAAACACAGGCTTTAAGCGCCGGCGCCCGGCGGGTTGAAGTAGTTCCGACCGGGGTCGATTGCAACTTTTTTACTCCGGGGAGTGAATCGGCAAAAAAATCTGTTGATTCCCGTTTAAATATCGGCTGGATCGGTTCAAAGGCCAATCTTATATATCTCAAAGCTCTGGCGCAACCTTTGAATCTTCTTTATAAAAAACGGCAGGATTTTAAGCTGACAATAGTTTGTGATGATTTCACCGATGTTTTTGCTTGCCCGGTAGAAAAAATCAGCTGGTCGGCGGCAAATGAGGTTACCGACATTAAAAATTTTTCAATCGGGATTATGCCTCTAGCCGATGACCCCTGGACTAAAGGCAAATGTGCTTTCAAGCTTTTGCAGTATATGGCCTGCGGCCTGCCGGCGGTGGCGAGTACGACTGCGGTAACCCGGAAAATTATTGAACCATTGCAAAATGGGCTTTTGGCGGAAACTCCTGCGGCAATGGTTGAAAAAATTGAGTGGCTGCTTGATAATCGACAGCTGCTGCCGGAGCTTGGCCGGCAGGCCCGGAGATCAATTGTCGGGGTCTACGACAGCGAAACTATAGCATTGTCTTATGCTGAAATTTTTAAGCAGTTAGCGGGTTAATTTGATGGAAAAAACGACATTGAATATAAAGATTGATCTTAACGCTGTGCTTAACGGCCCGAACCCGGTGGTGGTTGAACTTGGTTGCGGCGATAAAGCGAAATCATTCAGCGAAGACGGCCGCATCGGGATTGACCTGGTTGATTTGGAAAATGTTGATATCGTTGCCAACCTCGAAGAGGGCCTCGCTTTTTTGCCCGATGCCAGCGTTGACAAGCTCTATGCCCGCAGTCTTTTAGAACATATCAATAATTTTGACAGATTGTTGACCGAGGTCATCCGGGTCTTGAAAAGTGATGGCGTTTGTCATCTGTTGGTGCCTCATTTCTCCAATCCCTACCACTATTCCGACCCTACGCACGTTCGCTTTTTCGGTCTCTACAGTTTTCTTTACTACAGCCATTCTGAAAAATTACAGTTTAAACGGCAGGTGCCGACTTTCTATACTGAATCACGACTTGAAATTATTTCTCTGAAATTGCGGTTTCGATCGCCTTTCAAAGGACGGAAATGGTGGAAGCGTCTGCATGAAAAAATCTTTAATCTAAGTCCCTGGATGCAGGAGTTCTATGAAGAGAACCTCTGCTATCTGTTTCCCTGCTATGGAATTACAATTGAATTTCACCCGGATCGTGACAGGTTAAAGGTATCCGGCGGATGACTGGAGAGAAGGAATCGACCCATTCCGGCAAAGTAGTCCTGCAGGTTCGCTATCGGGATGATGTCTTGCGGACAACCTGCAACCAGTATCTTGATGCATTTCCCGATGATTTTTATAAAGTTGTGGTCTTTCTGACAGAAGATGAGAAGCCGGATATCAATAAAACTCTTTTTGCCGATGAGATTATTTTTTTAGAGCTCAATCAACGTCAGTTGAAAGGATTACGGCGCCATGCCCGGAAAGAGCTGGAACAGATTATTAAGCGGATAAAACCAACTCTGATAATAGCTCACCGGTGGAAGGCAACAACCATCGCGGTGGCGGCTTTAAGAGAGTTGTCGATAAAAGATATTACGGTTTTTTCGATAGTCCATGCCCTCTGTCAGTTACAGAGTCTCTCCCGGCGCTTGGTCGGTCGTTTTTTTCTTAAAAGTTATTGCCGTTTTATAGGAGTTTCAGAAGCCGTTCGGCAGGATATTCTGCAGGCGGGTTTTGGTTTCACCCCGGAAAATGTTCTGGCTCTGCCGAACGGTGTCGATATTGAAAAAACCAGAGCTTCTCTATTATCAAGGGCCGAGGCGCGGAAGTTATTGGGAATTCTGTCGGAGGTTCCGGTTGTCGGCCATATCGGGCGCTTGGTGCGGGCTAAAGATCAGAAAACGTTAATCGCAGCTTTTGCTCAAGTATACAAAACTCTGCCTTCTGCTTGTCTTGTGATTATCGGCGCGGGTCATTTTGAGAATGACTTAAAAGATCAGGTGAAATCGTTGCAACTCCCGGATTCGGCCGTTATCTTTGCTGGGGCAAAAGATAACGCTGTGCGCTTTATGCCAGCCTTTGATGTGTTTGCTCTAACCTCGATCGCTGAAGGCTTTCCCCGGGTTTTACTTGAAGCTATGGTTTGTGAAATTCCGATTGTGGCGACTGATCGAGGTGGAATTAGTGAGGTGTTAGAAGCAGATGCCAAACTCTGTCAGGCTGGTGATGTCGATGGCATAGCCCGCCGCTTACTTGAAGTTTTGCAGCTTGATTGGAAATCCCGACAAAAGTTGGTTACTGCCGGTTCTGAACGGGTAGTTGAAAACTTTTCCAGTGATATTTTCAGGAAACGGCTCTTGAAATTTGTTCAATAATTATAATGTTGGATTGAGACTTTGAAGAAATTTTTACTGTCCCCATGAAACTTGCGTTTACGATGTTTAAATATTTTCCTTACGGGGGTCTGCAGCGTGATGCTTTGCGGATTGCGGAGCTCTGTCTTAATGCCGGGGCTGAAATCGATATCTATGCGGCTCGTTTGCAGGGTGAGCCGCCGCAAACTCCTCCGGGAATAAGATTTTTTCATCTGCCGGGGAAGGGGATAAGTCATCATCAGCAGTATCTCTCTTTTGCTGAACAAATGCGGGGCAGGGTTGAAATAAACTCTTATCAGGCAGTTGTTGGTTTTAATAAAATGCCCGGTCTGGATCTCTATTTTGCTGCTGACCCCTGTTATGCGGAAACCGTTAAAGAGAAAAGTTTTTTTTATCGTCTGACCTCGCGTTATCGTACTTTGTCGGCATTTGAAAAGGCGGTCTTTGCGACCGATAAAGATACGGTTGTTCTCTCGATATCGGAGGTTCAACGGGCATTTTTCCAGGCTGTCTATAAAACCCAGGATTTACGTTTTTGTGATCTCCCGCCCGGAGTTCCGGCCGACAGATTGTTACCGCCGGACAGCTCTGATCTGGGCAATGGGTTACGTCAAGAACTTGAAATAGGTGTTGATGAACTGTTGGTTTTGATGGTGGGCAGCGGGTTTAAGCGTAAAGGGGTCGATCGTGCCTTGAAAGCCTTTACGGCTTTGCCGGCATCAATTTTGCTAAAGAGTCGGTTAGTGGTGGTTGGCGACGATAATCTTGATTACTATCGAAAAATGGCTCGTCAATTAAAGGTCGGCGAACGGGTTATATTTGTCGGCGGGAGGACAGATGTTCCGCGTTTTCTGGCGGCCGCAGATCTTTTTCTGCATCCCGCTTACCAGGAGAATACAGGCGGAGTTCTGATCGAAGCCTTAGCGGCGGCGTTGCCGGTGTTGGTGACGGCGATTTGTGGTTACAGTGTTTATATCGAAAGAGCTGATGCGGGCAAACTCGTATCCGAGCCATTTATTCAGGCTGAATTAGACAGGTTGCTTTTGCAAATGCTTGATTCTGCTTCACAAAGAGATCTTTGGAGTAAAAATGCACGAAATTACGTTGCCAAAACTGATCTTTTCAGTCTTGCCGAACGGGCGGCTGCGAAGATTATGGAAGTTGCCCGGAAGAGGGTTGAGGTGTTGTCATAGTTAATAACGCTCGTTGGAGAAAACTGCTTGAGATGCGTCGGGTAGCGGTCGCTGAAACCCCCTGGTTTTTTGTTTACGGCAGCCTGATGGAGCGGTATAAAAATTTTAACCGATTTATCAACCGAAAAACACAGAGTGTCCGCTTGGCATATTGTCAAGGCTTCCTCTATCATTTGCCGATCGGTTTTCCCGGCCTGATTACGCTTGACGGTTGCCAGGATCTGGTTGTCGGTGAATTGATGAGTTTTAAAAACCCGGTAAAAATTATGCGGGCTTTAGACCAGCTTGAAGGTTATCGTCCCGATAATCACCAGAAAAGTCTTTATATTCGGAGAAAACTTCCAGTTATTGTTGAGAGCAATACCGATAAACAGGAGTTTTCAGAAATTGAAGCATGGGTTTATACTTATCCATCAGATCATTTGACTCCGGATCACCAGAAAGAGTTTTTTGTCTCTTGCGGGAACTGGAAACTTCTTTGTGATCAGCCCACCATTAAAGATCCGGGACGCGTCGGTACTCTGTTTAAAAAATTAAGGCGTGTACCAGAACCAGAACATGTACACATTGATCCGGTGCTTTGTATGGATGAAGAGGCACATGCTGAATGGAGAGCCACGACTGCCTGTTCCAGATTTTGTAAAAATCCTGGTCAATGCAGGGCAAATCGTCGCAAAACGTGGGATAGTTTTGAGTTGACTGCCAATTGATTATTACAGGGTATCTCTAAAAATTAGAATTTTCACCCTAAAGGGCACAAGTGTTCGAGTGCAAGGCGGACGAGGGTTTTAACCGGAGGAATATATTGGATATTTCGAGGATTAAAATTTGAGTCCAACGCCGCAATCGGGTAAAAAGGCAATTTTTAGAGGCGCCCTACAATTATTGTTGGATAATCTGTTGTGCCTGTGAAAGTCTCTCCGTGAGTCTATGGCTGAATGTATCGATACAATTAGTGTCGTAGACGGCTTCTTTTTTGAGCCCATTAATTACATTGTTGACAAAGTCACGCCGGGCAGCAATTGTTAAAGGGTAGGGGGTTTCAGCCCATGCCAGCATTTCCGGGATTTGATGGTTGCAGTTTCTTTCGATTTTGTAGGCATTCTGAAAGCCTTTCAGTGTCATGATAATCGTTTTGTAGTCATGGTTTTCCGCAGCTCTCTTTTTAAGTCGTAAAAAGGCGTATTCGATAACATCTTTTTTGGTTTCGCTAATGAGGTTCAGGTGCCGCCGGCGTTTGATGAAACGGTGGAATTCACGGTCAGCGAAACGTTTCTCTTTAAGTTGACCTTTCTCGTTGAATCCCAGATCCCCACCAAGCAGCAGCAGGCATAAAAAGTCACTGAGTTGCGGTTCCAGCAGGCCGTGGATTTGCTGCTCAATATTGATGTGGAGGCTGTGGGGTCTAATCTCTTTGATAAAATCAATACTTTCGAGAATCATCTGGTCGGCAATAGCCGGGTCGCAAGTTAAGGGCAGGGTGTAGGTGCGCGGGTAATCAACCCGGACCATCGAATATTCAAAAAAACCACCGTAGCGTGAAAATTTCAGGAGCCGCCGGCCATGTTCGTGAGTGTCGACATAGCCGCCTAATCGCCAGGTGGCATCTTCAAGCTGAAAATTACTGTATAATTCCATGTTAGAGAATGGATCGTTTAAGATAAGAGATTTCGGATTATCTCTATCGACAGCTTTACGGCCGAGATTGCTGAATTCCATCTCAATCCCGATTGGGATTTTTCCGGGTAGCGCAAGCCCCTTAACCGCATCCGCTTCAGCCTGTATCTCTGAACGGTTGTAGATTTTCCGGGCCAGCATGAAGCTCAGTAAAAGATAGATGAAATGGTGGCGGATAGATTTGGATATGACCTGTTCCGTTAATCGCTCAATTTCGCTTTGCCAAAGTTTAAGGTTCCGGTTCAGCCAGCGCATAACAACCAGGTTCGCCGGGGTTTCCCAATAGCATGTCGGAGATGCTTTTGGCAGTTGAATCTCATTTTTGCGCTCAACAAACTGGACTAAGCAGCCAAAAAGATAGTGGCGGAAAATGATTTTCAGGTGGGTTCTGACGTTATCTTTATTGAGCCAGGTTAAACGGTTTATGGTTAGTTTGCGATGGATGAAGTCGCCGGCATTGATCTGCTCATTTTTGAATTTTGCGGCGGCCTGCTGTTCTTTAAGAAGATAAAATCGGCGCAGATAACTGACCCCGATAAATTCACGCTGGATCATCTGGCGGCTGACCGGTGAGAGACTCCGGTAGAGAGTTTGGTAGCGGGTGGCGTTGTACTCTTTCGGAAAAAATAGAGCCATCTGACAAAAATCCTTAAAAAGTCTCAGTTGGAGGTTTTTGTGGGGATTATCTGCAAATCTGTTTCCTTACTTTAACACAATTAAAATTTTTTTCAATACTCTCAATTTTTTAAAGGTTGTGTGCTATGACAATTGTTGCTGAATGGTTGATTATGCTCTTTCTGGGGATAACTCTGGTCCTGATGCTTTTTGTCTGGCGCATTGTTACCATTGCCAATCGTCGTCTCAAGGAAAGTTTTGAAGAACAGCTGCGCCAGAATCGGCGGGAATTTGCCGATGATTCACAACGCCTGCGGGAGGAGATCGCCAGTTCGCAGAGGGCCGTAGGTGATACCCTGGTGCGGACAATAAGTGAAATTGGAAAATCTCAGCAGGGCGGTTTTCTGGCCGTTGAAGAGCGGGTTAAACAGCTGACTGAAGTAAATGAGCGGCGTTTTGAGAAATTACTTGAGAATGTTGATAAAAAATTGTCAACGATGCAGGAGAGTAATGAAAAACGGCTGGATCAGATGCGGCAGACGGTTGACGAGAAACTGCAGAGTACGCTCGATAAACGTCTGGGAGAGTCCTTTAAGCTGGTCAGTGAACGCTTAGAAGCAGTGCAGCGCGGACTTGGTGATATGCAGAGTCTGGCAACCGGCGTCGGCGATTTGAAACGGATGCTGACCAATGTCAAAGCCCGGGGAACTTGGGGTGAATTCCAACTCGGTGATATTTTAGAGCAGATCTTAACCCCGGATCAGTTTGCCCGCAATGTTCAGCCGGTAACCGGCTCAAATGCCGTGGTCGAATATGCCATCCGTCTGCCCGGCAATGACAGCGAAAGTTGTGTCTGGCTGCCGATTGATGCTAAATTTCCCCAGGAGGATTATCAGCGTCTCATTGATGCTGCGGATATTGGTGACCGACAGCAGGTGGAAAAATCGACCGCTGCGCTCCTGCGCACCTTGCAGGCGGCCGCTAAAGAGATCGCAGATAAATATATTGAACCGCCGCAGACCACCGATTTTGCGGTTATGTTTTTGCCGACTGAAGGTCTCTATTCCGAGGTTTTACGGCAGCCGGGCCTGGTCGAAAAACTGCAGCAGCAATTTCGCGTAGTCGTTGCCGGACCGACCACTCTGGCGGCACTCTTGAACAGTCTGCGCATGGGTTTCAGAACCTTGGCAATTGAAAAACGTTCAAGTGAAGTCTGGATCATTCTCTCTGCGGTCAAAACCGAATTTGCCAAGTTTGGTGACGTGCTTGACCGCGTTAAAAAGCAGCTCGATACCGCCTCCAGCACCATCGAGTCAACCGGCTCCCGCACCCGGGCAATGGCCCGCAAACTAAAAAGTGTCGAAGCCCTGCCGCAGGAAAACTCCGCCGCGATATTCGGTTTGGAGGAGATTGATTCAGA
>JAOZKP010000531.1 GCA_029935295.1 bacterium
TTTCGATTGGTTTCAGGCCAAGTTCCGATTCAATGGTTGGGAGACCGCCACCGACACTGATGAAAACTTCCGCTTTCCCTTCTCGAATAATTATTTTAGGGCTTGAAGGAAGCGATTCCCCAATAGTTTTATAACGGTCACGATAGTCAAATTTAGCTACAGGTTTTTCGCCACTGGTATCATTGTCCCTGAAAAAATTGACCCCGGCTGTGCCGTCACAATAGTGGAGTGCGTAGATCTTAGCTTCCCCTTTTGGATGGCATTCATCATCACTTATCGGGGTGAAACTGGGGATGTAGGCGACCCCGTTAAAGATTATTGGGTGAGCAAGAATTTTTTCACCCTCATGATGAACCGGTTCCCCATAATCATTCAAGTCGTCAATATCTTCCAGTTTTACGTACCAACCATTAGTTGTAGAGAGATAATTACGCATTGAAGTTTTTGCCTCTTCACTGATTGCATTGCCGTCGGTATCGACGCTGTCAATATCCATTTCATCCATGGTGACATTAAAGAGATTAGTTTCATTGAGAGGTTCATTTTCGCCAGTATCAAGAATCATATAGATTCGGTTGTTGATATCCTTACGATTGGGGTTTACCCGATCGCCAGTGCCCACGATAAGGGAGTAGTTATTCGAATCACGTGTTTTCCATTCGCATGATTCACTGCCGATACCCGCAGAACTATCGAGGTCAGTATAGCTGCAACCTGTTTCACTGTAACGGTAATTGCATTTTCCCATCAATGTTATGGTTGGAGAATAAAACATCCTGCGGCCAACATCATTTTCGTCTATTAAGCTGCCATTTTTGTCACCACTGTTAGCTTTGGAACCAGGGTTGGCCTGGAAAACCAGGCGCGGTTTGAGATCAAAAGCGAAATCTGTGTTGTTATATCCTAAATTCCAGACTTGACCCCCAAGATCAGTGAAGTAGATGGTTTTTAAACGACCGTATTTGTCGGGGACAACTGCGGGGTTGGCCGGGATGGGGTATTTCATGTTGTTGGTTTCCAGCCCTTGGGCATGTGTGTAGGCTGTTTTTTTCAGGAGGACAACCCCTTCGGCATTAGAATTAATAATATCTATGACATAAAGTGCCGCCCCGGGTTTATTGCTATCGCTGCTTTCAAGAGTACCTTCATTGTCATATTCAGGGTCATAGCCGGCTCCTAAAATACCGGCAACAGTCTCGGTGTCACTATCCGTACGGATCGGCATAAGTTCAATCTTGGACCAGCTTTGTCCCATTTCGGAGAAATCTCCGGAGTCGCCTTGAAGGTGCCATTGCAGCGTCCACTGGCTGGGTTCAGAGCTTCCAACATTCAGGGAGTAGTAAGAACTGCCGCCCCGGCGCAGGCCGAAGATCAGTTGTTTGGGAATGGATTCACCTCCATCGGAAAACTCCTGATAATATGAGGTCTGCCCGTCGATGTAAAAAAGGGGGCTATTTTTGTAGCCGGTAGCAGTTTTGTCAGGATTTAAATCTTTAAGCTGGGGCAGGAGGTCTTCTGGGATAAAAGCCATGGTTTCATTGCCAGTGCTGTCATCAAAAATATGAATCATGCCGTCATTGCTGCCTATGACGATGTAGGTTTTGCCGTCTGTAACATCTTCATAAGTGATCAGGTTGGGGTTTGAATGGATAAAGCTTCCCAGGGGCCAGTTTCTGTAAGCTTCCGGGGCAAAAGTACTTGCATCAGCAGCAAAAGTGTAGCCATAGACATAGTTGATGATTTTGTGTCGCTCAATATCATCAGTGACACCTAGGTCAGTATTGGTTACGTTGGCGGAAAAGACTTCCGGTGCCGGGAATGTGCTGTCGGTTTCATTTCTTAAGA
>JAOZKP010000532.1 GCA_029935295.1 bacterium
CAGCAATTCCCGACATACTCTTAAGTGCATAATTTTACTGTATATTTAAAATACGCCTTTCGTAGACTTTTTCAACGTTTGTGGTATGTCTCTATAGCCATGAAGTGAGCGTAACCATATGAAATTATAGATAAAAAAAGTTTTTTTACCCATCATTTTTCACTTGACTTTTGGTCTAAAAGGTGGGCGCGATTTTCCTTAGTAATATCAACTACTTACAGGGAGAATCGACATGAAAACAAAAAAGAGTTATCGTCTCAAAAGTAAACGACAAACAACTACCAATTCCGAGAGAACCGTGCGAAAAAAACTTAACGCTGATGCCATGTTTAAGATAATAAGAGAGGATTTTCAAAAAATCCCTGACCAGCGTGCAGCTAATTCACAAATCTCGCTTGATGATGCTCTAATGTCGGGATTTGCCGTATTCCAACTAAAACACCCTTCATTGCTTGCTTTCGATAATTTCTGTAATGAAAAACCTGAAAATCTTCATTCTATCTTTGGCGTTACAGACATACCATGTGACAGCCAAATGCGAACCATACTTGACCCCATTGAACTATCACATTTAAGGGCCCCTTTCTGTAGCATCTTTCGCGAACTCCAACGAGGTAAAGATTTTGAGAAAATGGCTTTTATCGATGGGCACTATCTGCTCAGTGGTGATGGCACCACTTTTTACTCATCGGGAAAAGTATTTTCTCCAAGTTGCTTGATAAAAAAAAGTAGAAGCGGCGGTACCATCTATTATCAGCAAATGTATGCTGCGGCCTTTGTGCATCCTGATCACAAAGAAGTTGTTCCTCTTTTTCCTGAACTAATAACCAGAAAAGATGGCTCCAGCAAGAACGATTGTGAACGAAATGCATCTCAACGTTTCTTTTCAGATTTTCGGCGGGAACACCCACACCTTAAAGTTATTGTTGTTGAAGACGGTCTGAGTAGTAACGCTCCACATATCAAAGATCTTAAACGGTTGAATCTACGATTTATTTTGGGAGCGAAGCCTGGTGACCATAAATTTCTTTTCAATTACGTAAATACTGCGACCGAGCGGGGTGAAACGACTGAAAGTTGTTTCACCGATCAAGAAAAACCTGAAATATTTCATCATTTTCGCTACATCGAGCAAGTTCCATTAAATGAGTCAAATCAAGATTTAAAGGTCAATTTCCTCGAATATTGGACATTTGATAAAAATGGCAAAATCAGAAAATTCAGTTGGGTTACCGATATGCATCTCTCAGAAGATACAATCTATAATATTATGCGAGCTGGTCGTGCCCGATGGAAGATTGAAAACGAAACATTTAACACTTTGAAAAATCAAGGCTATAATTTAGGCCATAATTATGGACTCGGAAAAAAGAATTTAGGTGCAGTACTGTCAATTTTGATGATGCTGGCTTTTATGATCGACCAAGTACAGCAGATCAGTTGTTGGCTCTTCAAAGAAGCCCGAGAAAAGAAAAGAGCAAAATACCTTTTGTGGGAAAATATTCGTGGTTTTTTTGACCATTACCGGGTCGATTCTATGGAAACAATTTATCGTTCCATAGTTTTTGGCTATGAATGCCATGATTTAAGGAACGTCTGCCAAACGTAGTTGTTTTTTAGTAGTGCCGATTATTTTATCAAAGATCATAGGTTTCTGATTTTAAATCAGAAACCTGACAGGAGAGTTGCGTCTAATAGTGCTGAAAACTGTCTAAAAATTCTACTATATCCAATAATTATGACTGAAAAAACGCAATTATCGGAAGAAAATGTCATTTTCGTGAAAAATAAGCTACATGATCAGTTATCTCTGGGTGCTGAGCCTCAAAACGGGAGTGGCTG
>JAOZKP010000167.1:0-4948 GCA_029935295.1 bacterium
CCCTTTTTTTGTCTTTATTTAAATCTTTCGATCAATGAAGCATTACCCGGCAATGTGATGGGATAGCCCCAATAGGTTCCACCATCCCTTAACAGATAATTCAAGAGACTGTCATTCGCAAGAGAGTAACAGGTAAACATGAATGCGCAATCAAGGTTTGGTTGATCTTTTTTATCATTGGCGATTGCCATAATTTTATTCTGGAGGTCAAACCATCTTGCGGCATAGACTTCATAGCGGCAGCGAAAGACAAAACTGCCGGCTTTGTTGTTGCTGTAAATGAAGGCACTGGGGATATTAGAGCTGGTGACATTTTCAATTGTTGGTATGTCAACGCTGTGCCCAGCGTAAGCAATCGCCTTGGTTGATGGTCGCGTCAGATATTTTGTCACGTCATATATATCATTAACGTAAATGTCAGGGGTTACAGAGTACCCTTTTTTTTGATACTTTTTACGGATCCCCTTGATGTCATCTGAAGCATACCATTCGTGGTACCAGCCTAATCCTTTGGAAATAAAGATACAGGCTACTTTGGGACTGCACATATTGTTTGAGTTTTTATAGTCACTTGAAGGGTCACAAATTTCATTCGGTCCGCAAGGGCAATCTTCCGGGCAATCGAGACAAAATTCATTTTCGTCAACAATGAGATCACCGCAGCCGCTTATCAGTAGTTCAGCAATGGCTATGTTAAAGCCATCTTTGGTAGCGCTGACTTCAACCTTCAATTTTCCTTCAGCAATAGTTTTGCCGGCCGCATCCTGACCCCAGACAAAAGACCAGAGATTTTCGCCGAGGGCGTCAGTGATGCCGGTCAGACTGTTTTTCCGTCCGGAAACCAGTCTGATGCTTGAAATTGTAAGGTCAGCATAAGGCACTGGATTTCCAGAAGCATCCTCAACTATAATGTTGCAGTAAACCGTATCGCCGATTGAATAACTATCCTTATCCGGGGTAATTGTTACAGTCATTTCCTGACCGATAACAAAAGTTGTAATTGCTGTAGCCGGGTCGAGGGCAGAACCTGTTGCTGTAACTGTAACATTATAACTAGATAGAACCGAGTCACCTGGTATTAAGAAATTAACTTGATATTTACCGGAACCATCAGTTACGGTTGAAAGTCGAGTTCCCGAAATATTTATTGCTACCGTTATCCCCGGAGCACTATTTCCTCCTTTTGTGACTTGTCCCTGGATTATAGCTGTTTCTCCAGGTACATAGGTGTCTTTGTCAGTACGTACGGTTATTTCCAGTATAACTTTTGCGACTGTAATGTAAGTTTGTAGGGTAACATCCGGGTATCCTGTAGATGATGCAGTTACGGTGATGGGGTAGGTTCCAATACTGCTAACATCAGCAGGAATATCAAATTGAACGCTGAAGTCACCTGAAGCATTTGCAATAGAGTTCAGCGAGGTTCCGTCAACGTCAATGGTTATGGTGGCCCCATCAAGCGGGGTAGAGTCGAATGTATCGGCCACGTTTCCGCTGATGACAGTGGTTTCTCCGGGGGCATAAGTGCCGTTGAGTGGAGTAAGGGTCAGAGTGATGGTTTGCGGATCATAAGTGGTTCTTATCTTATGGGCAATCATATTTGCGAATTCGTCATGCCGCGTTTTCGTTTCACCCCAGACCTCTTGAGTCAAACCATAGTCCAGTTTTTCAGTGGTAATGACTACTTTGAGCCCGTTTACGGAGAAAACACTTGTACCTCCAAGCCTGCAAAAGTTTCTATCGATTGTGTATGCGCCAAAATCTCTGTACCCATCCTCGAAGCGAGTGTAGCAGGGTTTCTCAAAGCCTACTCCCCATATCCTGCAATTTCCCCAACCCGGGTTCGCGCATAAAGCGCAGTTTGCCAGAGCTGTGTCAAAGCTGATGTCAGCATTTGGTGAAAGGCGTGAGACCGTGACGTTAAAGGTGATAATGTGCTGGTTTGGTTGCTCTGATATGCACGCGCCAGTATATTCTCCCTGAACATCTATGTTATCTCCTGCAGAGTTGTCGATAATCTGGACAGTATCCAGATTAAGAGCGCCCGCCTCGGATTGATCCAATATTAAATACTCATAGGGTCCGGCCGCAGATGTTTCCAAAACTATTGCCGGCAATAGCGAAGTAAGCACGAACGCTATAAGAATAGTCAGCCATCTAAATCTGTTTTTCATTTTTCTTTTCCTAGCAAAAAAGGTCAAGGAGCATCAACTGTCTGATCGAGTTGTTGCAACTATTTCAGAGCATCCTCGGCATCAGTAAAGCCGATGTCGAAACATTGCTCGTCATCACCGAAAACATAATAGAGTCGATCATTTTGTACCATCAAGCCGAATTCCAGCATTTCAAATTCAGGGTTGTCGGCGACAAAATCATCGAGAAAGTCTTCAAAATCAATCGATGGATGCAGAAAACGTCCGGGATCAGCTTTGAAGCGATATATCTTGGTTAAATTCTGGCCCCGGCTTTTACTGGTAAAATGTCCTTGTTTTTTCAGGGCCCGGCGGAGTTTACGGGTCCAGCCGCGGTCGTGAAAACCGCAGAATTGGAGACTGAATTCAAATCCTTCATTAAGTTTTCTCTGCCATTCAGCCACGACTTCATTGACGCCGACCTTTTCACTGATGACTTTGGCGCAGTTGCGCATGGCATTAATGACGGAAGCCTTTTCGTTTTCGCCGGTGCCGTAGACATCACGGCTGAAAGAGATAACATCGTGTGAAAGGATATCGTAAAAGCGTAAAATCAGACCGACCCGGGTCTTGAAATAACGACCGTTGTCAAGGTTGCGGACATCTTCAGGGTTGATATCGAGGGCTCCGTAGAGAAGATAGTTGACTTCGCTGGAGTTATGAACGAAGCTTTTGAAAACTTCACCGGCTTTCCGGCCTGCAGCTATGCTTTTGCACATTGCCGGCGGTGGTGGGGCAATCCGGAAGCCGCCTTTAGAAAAGTACTCTTCAAGGTGGTTATTGATCCGGTCAAGAAAAGCCTGACGGTTGCCGGTCAGGTTCTGCGGCAGGGTGCGAAAGACAATCCCGATATTGATTTGCGGACGATCCATTGTTTTTATGGTGGCCTGCTGTTTTTTATTGATTATGTTTTGCAGTGTCAGTTTGTCGACATCACAGAAAAATACCGGCTGAACCGAACCGTCGGGTTTGGCTTTAGTATTAAGTACTCGACGAAACGTGACCAGCTGATCGGCCTGATTATGGGCGGTCTTTTTTGCCGTTGCCGGAATCTTTTTGTTTCCCATCATTGTCAGGGCCCGATCCAGGGCCAGATGCCGGGCTTTGGTTTCGGCCGCTGCCATATTTTTGGCACTGACAACCAGGGCGTCAACTTTTATGATTTCACCGGCTGCGGCCGGTGGCGGCAGTATAAGAAGCGACAGAATGCAGAGAAGTGAGAAGAGACAGATAGTGATACGTTGTATACAGATCATAATTGGCCCGTAAATTAAACAGGTTAAAATCTTAAAAAAAGCAGAAGTTGATTATTCCTCGGCCATGGTGGTGGCTTTGAGTTTGGTTATGGCGTTTATCAGGCTGTTGAAATAGTAGATGTTCGACGGAGTTCGGGTGCTGGTCAGCAGTTGTTCATAACTGTTGCTCAGCGAACGGACTGTCGGGGTATCGTGATTCGAAAAAAATATGCCGATATCGAGCATGGTGTTGTAGGTTCGCAAATATGTATCACTTTCAGAGAGAGGTCCGTTTTCAACAAAAGAGCGCAGGCTTAATTTAACCAAATTACGGGGCGGCGGTATTTTAAGGCAGAGCTGAGTTTGACCGGAATCATCGTAGCCTTTGAGACAAGTATCAGTGTAGGTTACATCGCCCTCTTTGGTCGCCGACACCAGGGAGTGCACACTTTCGGTTACGCTGCCGCTGAATCCGGGCAGGAAAACCACTGGCTTATAGTTTGCCATGGTTGCATTGAAATAGTAACGAATAAAGATTTTGAGCTGTTTCTCGGTACTTAGGTTAACTTTATCACCCTTAACTCTGATGCAGCCGTCGCATAAAGGAGCGACCCCGTAGGTGTTATCAAGTTCGCCTAGAGCCTGGCGGAGAACATCCCGCTGTTCTCCGGGAGGGCCGAAGAACTCCTGCCAGTCAGTCAGCATTTTAATGGTGAAGCGATTCTTGGGATTGTTCAGTCGTCGGGCAAATTTTTCTAAAGCGAGATCCAGCATCGCTGCGCTGTTGGAAGGTTTATTGTCTATATGAGTAATGAAAAACGGCCGGGAAGAGAGCAGGTTACGGCTTTTAAAATGAAAAAGATTCAGGGAACCGAATAAATAAGTGGTGTAGGTGCAGACTTTTTGTCCCTGAACGATAGTTATGTCGGGGGAGAAGGGGAGAACCTGTTCAATTGCAATGAAAATTCCGTAGGTGGTATCAAGATTTTCCAGCTCCTGAGGGAATTCACCATCACTGTTCTTGGGTAAGCCGACATAGCCGTAATAATTCAGCTCATCCCATTTTAAACGTTGCAAAGTTTTGATTATCACGCCGGTTTTACGGTCTTCGTAGCGCTTTATATGTTTGCGGTAGATTTTACTTAATTCAGGGGCAAGGCGGTTACTTTGCTTGTCATTTTGTGAGACAAAAAAACCGCACCAGCAGAAATTGGCAACCGCCGCCGAGGCGGGCCGGCAGTTGAGCGAAAGTATTAAGCTGAATATGAAGAAGGCAGATAGAGATTTAGTGAAAAGAAATTTCATCATAGATAAAAATCATCCCTTAAATCAATACGAGAGTACGATGCCGCTTTTTTTATCAAAAAGGCGCTCGGTCTCTTTGATGTTATGGATATCGCCTTTCATTTTATAGCGGTCTTTATTTAATGAGGTGCTTGTTCTTTTGGTTTGTCTTGCTTGGCTAGATGCCTCATCTGAGGCCGCGTGCAGTGAATCCTGAGCCTGATAAGCAACTTTGGG
>JAOZKP010000167.1:5048-6361 GCA_029935295.1 bacterium
AAAGCCTTGTCAGCTTTCAGTTTGGCTTCCTGATGCAATTTGGCATACATGCGGCCGGATTGTTTGCGGTTTTTTTTGTTGATTGCCGCCATCTCAATTTTGAGACTTTTGATTTTTAATTTCTCTTTAGCTGTAGCCTTATTGATTGCGGCAATCTGTTTATCCCAAGATTTATTGAGTTTTTTTCTTAAGCTGCGTATTGCAATTCCTGAAGCGCTGATCTCTTCCCGGGCCCGGGCTCCGGCTTCTTTGATAGTGGCTGATTGCCGCGCAAATTTGTGACGGGTTTTGGTGAACTGTCCTAAAGTTTTACTTAATTTCCCAATACGTTTAAGAAGGTTGGCAACTTGTGCTCCGAGCTGAATGTTTTGCCAGAAGCTGCGGTCATGGTCCTGTAATAAAGAGCTGAGTTTGGCTGCATGCAAAGCTAAGATTCCGACATGCTTGGTCGCTTCAGCCGCAACCAGACCGCTCTGCTGGTTGTATTTTTTGATTGCAGATCCCATATTTCGTTCGGCCCGGCCAAATTCTACGGCGATTTTTTTAAATGTATTTTCGGCAGAATTAAGGGCCAGATATAGATCACCGACACGGATTGTGTAGGCCTTAAGCAGTGAATCCAGAGAACGATTCTGACTTTCTATCTGGGTAGCAAAGCCGGTAGCGATTAGTGGGTTCTGGGTGATGAGTTGACTGACTGAGCGGCGCAGATTGTGATTGGTTTTATTGTTCAGGTTGATAGTTTCGGCGGAATCAACCAGTCCGTTCGCAGATTTAATTTCAATTTGATTTAGGAGGCGGATTTGAGAAATGCGTTTTTGCTGCGTGCGTTGACAGAAATCTTTGCAGCTGCAGCCTCCCTGGCGGTCAAGATCAATCAAATCCCGCCGCAGTTCGTAATAGCCTTTGCCGAGATTGAACCAGATTGCACCCTGCATCGCCTGGTAGGCACGGATACGGACAAAAACTTTGCCGACTTCAGATTCCATCTCTACTGTTTTAGCGGCAATCTTCTCACTTAGTTTGATTTGGTCAAGGGCTTTGGCGATGACATCTTCACTGCTGGTAACAATAACGCCATCGTCACTGTCGAATGCGTTATCGGTTGGCGGCGATCCGCCACCGCTGATGATGCTGCCGCCGATTTTGCCGACGGTCCCGATGACATCCATCCAGCCGGCAGCAACTGGACTGGAAAATGTTACAAATGAGAAGGCTATGATGAGAACAAAGAAGAGTTTGCCGGTTTTAAGGTCACGTACTTCGAACATCACAATCTCCGATGCCGGGGTTTGCCAGAGAAGGAACACTAA
>JAOZKP010000017.1 GCA_029935295.1 bacterium
AGAATTTTTTCTGCAGGGTTAAAATAATACCGGAAATAATCATGATTATACCGATTCCGTGGAACCAGAAGAAGGTTTCTCCCAAAAAGAGAATTGCCATAATGGTGCCGAAAACCGGGGATAGATGAATAAAAAGACCGGCCCGGTTGGCACCGATCAATTCGATCCCGCGATTATAACAGAGATAGGAGACAATTGATGGGAAAATTGCGACATAGGCAATCGTTAAAAAAGTCGGCCCGTTCAAACTGAGAGATTTAATTGTAAAACTCTCCCAGAGATAGAGCGGCAGAATCATAATCGTTCCGCCGATGAAGGTGAAACCGACAAAACTTAAAGGATGAATTTCCGGCCGCTGCCGCAGCATAGTCGAGTAGAAGGAGTAACCAATGGCCGCAATCAAAATCATGACATCACCGCGGTTCAGGGCTAATGAGCGAAGAATTTCCAGGTCTCCGCGGGCGATGACCAGAATCACTCCGGCAAAAGAGAGAGCCACGCCAACTCCTTGAAAAATCGTAATCTTATCGCGAAAAATCAGGAAAGAGAAAAGCATTATCAAAACCGGCATCAACGATTGAATCAGGAAAGCATTGATCGCGATGGTTGAATGCAGGCCACTGTAGAGCAGCGTATTAAACATCGCCACCCCGGTCAAAGCCAGCAACAGCAGCAGCGGCAGATGACGGCGACTGCTGATAATCGGCCAATCCTCTTTCATCTTCGGCCAGGCAAAGTAGGCAATCAGTATCGAGGCCACGGCCCAGCGCCAGAAGGACAAAGCAACCGGCGGCACATCAAGCCGCATAAAGCGGCCGACAATGCTGTTGACCGACCAGAAAAAAACGGCAGCAGTTAAAAGTAGATAAGGCGCGTTGTAAAGGCGCTTAAAAATATTTTTCATAAATTCTTATTTTTATAAATCCGGCAAAGTGGAGGTGGTAAATGAGAATTGGGGTCTTTAGTACAAGAGAAAGGAAAAAACTTCAAACTATATTGATATTTGGGAGGATGGAAAATCTTAAGGGGAGGGAAATTTCGAGTATCTACCCGACCCGGGAGAATCCAGAAAATTCATCGGCTTCAGGGTCCATTTTCAGGCCATATTTGTCTTCGCCACTGAATTTAAAAACGATGTGGGATGGATCTAAAGTACCGTCAGCGGTGGCATTCTGAGTGATCTTGAAATAGACAGTTGCGGTTAACTGTTTGTCATCGTAATAAACATATTCAGGGGTGGATTTGAGTTTGATCTCGGTTTCAGGTAACGGATTCCCAAAGTTATAGAACTCACCCGGGCCGCTGGCGGTGGAACGGCTGATATCCCAGTTATAAAGTTTTTCAACTGATTCGCGATCCATCTCTTTATCGAACTGAAAAACCATCTTGAAGTTTTTTGATGCATTAGCCGTCTGCAGATAGTTGTCGAACGAGGAAACTTGGGTTTTGGCCGGTCGTAGATAAGGAAACGCACCTTCAGCCCGGGCAAAAGAAAACTTCGGCTTATCAACTTTATACATATGCCGACTCAGCAGATCAGCCAGCTCCGGACTCGGATCTTCGAGCAGTTCGAAAACATCCTGGGCTTCATCCATCTCACCCATATCGGCATAAGCATAACCCATTTCAAGATAGGCATCATAAAACTCATCATCAATACCGATTGCTTCCTGGAATTTGGCAATTGCCTCTTCGTAACGGCCCTGAGCACTATAACTTAATCCCATGCCATAGGGCCCGTTAACCGCATTATGGGCTACCCGCTCAATCTTCGAGAACTGATCTTCTGCTCCTCTAAAGTTGCCGGTTTTAATCTGAGCCTGTCCCAGAGAGTAGAGATTGGCAGGTTGGGGATTAATTTTTACGGCTTCTGCGTACTCAGCTTCAGCTTCCTGATAACGTTCTTCAGAAAAATAAAGATTGCCGAGTTTGATATGGGTGTCATCCCGGGATTTATCTAAATTAATCGCCTCTTCATAGGCTTTAGTGGCATTACGATTGTCACCCAGTTTGAGATAGGAGCTGGCAACATAGTTGCCAATATCAACCGCATTTTGAGCTTGCGGATCTAGACCGATAGCATTGCGAAAAGCGGTAATCGCGCTCTTGTAATCACCCTTTTGATAGGCCGTAATCCCGGTATTCAAGGCATTCCCCGCCATCTGGCGGCGGGATTCCTGAAGCTGGGCGCTGCTGACAAAGAATGAATCAGCAGTTATCGATGTAAATAGATCATTCATAGTAATTTAGAATCTCGACGAAAACCGGGTAAAACTTTAGTGGTTTTTCTCACCCTGGTTGCGGTTGGCTTTGTAAACCATTGCCAGAATCTCGGCAACCGCATGGAAAACATTCTCCGGAATCTCCTGATTAATTTCCAGTTTCATTAGGATTTGCATAAGCTCAGGGTCACGCTGCAGGGGGATATCATGCTCTTTCGCCAGAGCAATTATCCTTTCCGCAACTGCACCCGATCCTTTGGCAACCATCACCGGAGCTTCATGCTGGCCCTGATCGTACTGTAAGGCCGCCGCCTGCATCCGGCGTTCTCGATTTTTCTTCTCGGTTTCAGGTTTCATTCTTAAGTTTTCGTTATAAAGAACACATTCGCGCATCATACTCCGGCGCCATTCGCGACCAGTCATACTTTGCAACAAGTGAACCAGGAGATTCCTGCCGGGTTCGTGTGATGCATTCAAGTTGGTATTTTAGCTTCTGCAGGAGATCCTGGTAGTCAGAATAGAAAAAATTATCTTTT
The DNA here is from genome assembly GCA_029935295.1 of bacterium. Classification (GTDB taxonomy): domain Bacteria; phylum Desulfobacterota; class Anaeroferrophillalia; order Anaeroferrophillales; family Tharpellaceae; genus Tharpella. The sequence continues at coordinate 2,759 of JAOZKP010000017.1, forward strand.
ACGGCGTCTGGGAAATGCTCAGGATAGGCTAATCTGTCCGGCAACAGTGGGTAGCAGTTGCAATAAACCGCCTCGACAACGCTGATCCCGAAAAAATCATGGTGTGATGTTACCGGAAGAAGATCCGCCTGCCAAAGCCAGGCGGCATAATCGGCAAAATTTTCCACATATCCGAAATGTTTAAGTCGATCTCCCAAAAGTTCCCGGTTTCTGCAAAAAAGTTCTGGCGGCGGATCAAAATGTTCACCTAATATCACAACTTCGAAAGAAAAATTGTCGGCAATTAGATCCTTTAACAACGTAAAAAAATCGGCCGGGTTTTTATCATACTCCCAGCGATGATTCCAGAGAATCAACGGGGGCCGTGCCGAAGCAGTGTTAGAACCGGTTGTCGCAGGCGCGGCTGCCGGTTTAAATTTTGCCAGCTGCTGCAGTTCAAGACCTAAATGCAGAACCTCGGATTTTTGCTTGATTTCAGTAACTGCGTCAATTTCTTGATAGTCAGGAAAACGCTGTAAAAACTGCGGCAGAGCGGCAAGAAAATTTCGGCGATGGAAATCTGAATTAAAAAAACAGATATCTGCAGCCAGAGCACCGGTAAAATTAATCAGGCCGAAATGTCGATCCCGGCCCGCAGGTTTTGATTTTTCATTGGGCGAAAGCGGATACGTCAGCTGGTTTTCGTGAAAATAGAGAGCGATTTTAAGATTACAGCCTAATTTAGTGTCAGTTGGCGCCTTACGAATCAATCCCAAAAAAGTTGCCAGATCAAGCATGTCAGAAGCGATGATAAGATCATAATTCTTACCCTTTCCGACTAACTCCAAGTACTGTCGCGCCAAAGTAACTGCCGCCCCCTGCATACGCCATTTCCAGTTTTCGCCCGGCAACCCCAGGATATCAATCTCATGCGCTGAGTGTCGCTGGTACCCTTGAGCCCAGGCGGCATGGGAACCGCCATTAAAGGGCTCAATAATTAAAATACGCATAAAAGTACCTAAAAAACGCCATTAAAACTTGACTCTGACTTTATAAGTCAACACGGTCATTCCCTTGGCCGCGACTTTAACCGACCAGGAGGCAATTGAGCTGTTCTCTTTTTTATGCTTGTGCGATTCGCTGACCATTTCCCAATCTCCGGGAATCGGTTCGATAACTTTAATGGTTACCGGTTCAGCTTTGGCATTCTTTAGTTTTAGTTCGAAAGCGGCCTCATAGATATAGTTGTAACGACCGTCACCGCCGATTTTCTTAAAACTGGTCTGTTTCTTAGATCCGGTAAGATCAAAAGCATCTCCCAGTTTCAAACGGACAGTTTCATTTTCCGGGGTATGGTCAATCCGGTCTTCGCCAACAAACTGCAAGGCACCTTTACTGTCTTCCTTATAAACTCGCACTACCCCTTTCGGCAGCGGCATACCGAGGTGATTCTGCTTGTGGTTTTCAATTTCGACAAAAACTCCAACTTTCAATTTTTTGTCAATCTCTCCCCGGGCCTGACGATAATAGTAAGAACTTCCCTGGAGAAGAAATTCTTTTTTGCAGGGAACGTTGGCAGCCTGCAGCAGAGCGACCTGTTTACTTTGCTTATCGGCAATAGTTGTCGGTCGGCCCAAAGTATAAAGATGATATTCAAACATATCTTCCTGGGCCATATTCGGAGCGGCCGCCATCGCTTTCGCCATCCGCATCTCCTGGCGGCCGTCAAGAGCAAATTCACGTTCGACCGGAGCCTTATGCACATCTCCGGCGACGAGTTGAAGTTTCGCATTCCGATAAGTTGTGCCGCTGGTATTTGTCAAAGTCACCCAACCGCTTAAATTGACTGCATCATCAGACGCATTCAGTTCGGCAACGTAATCTGCCTGCCAACCGAGGCCACTGCTCAAATAACTTAGTTCAATCTCTTTAACTCCATCTTTCCGGCTGTCGAGCAGCATTGTTAAAGTCGGCTGATCCCGCAGATTTTCCGGAATATCAGAAAATGAGAGCCGGCCGGGAATCCCGCTTTCGATATGATCGGCAAATTTAAGAACAACACCGTTGTTGGCACTTAAAACTTCCGCCTTCTCCCGGGTTTCAACTCCAGTTGTCGGATGTCGTTTAATCACCTCGATTTGACGACCCACATATTTCTGCAACAGAGATTTCGGTGTCAAAAGATCAAATTCAAAATTTTGCTCGATTACTGAAAGTCCAGCGGCAGAAAAAAGTGCAGTTTCAGGCTGCATTTTAGCGCTAACGCCGCGAAAAGCAAGATTAACAATGCCGGATTTAATCTGCAGACGGCGATGATCTTTTATCAAGGCCAGATTCCGGTTATAAATTGTTACCGCCACACCGGTTTGATCTGTCAGTGTACTCACCACCTCAGTTGCGGCTTTGGCAGTTGCCGGAACGGAAGTTAAAACTCCAGTCGAAAAGAAAACCAGTAATACGGCCACCCAAAGATGGCAAGTCTGATTACGCCTCATTTTTCTCTCCTTTGTGAACACTAAGTTCTATGTGGTAAAAAATTATGATGTGTATCATTTATAGTTGCTGGCAGTATCGGTGTCAAGAGATTGTCAACTAAAGAGTTTACCGATTTTACTGATTGTGTTAAATTATCCGGGTTCATAGAATTTAATAAAATAGTTGACGGTAAATACCGACACAAACTAACGAAACGACAATGATAAAAAATATATTTTCTTTCACATTAATCTTATTTATGTCGGGATTTTTTATCGGCACAGAATGTCAGGCTTCAGAACCTGCCGGCAGACAAACAAAAATACCGATTCCAATTTATGTCAGTATCGGTGCTCATCTTGATTTTTGTCAACAAATTGGAGCTGACCGGGTTGCGGTAAACTTAGCTCTAGCCCCGGGAAAAAGCCCTGCAACCTACGCTCCGCGGCCGCATGAAGTCCAATTGTTAAGCCGGGCCCGGCTCTACTTTAAGGTGGGGCTGCCGTTTGAAACTGCACTCCTGGTAAAACTTAAGGCCCTGCCCCATGCCCCCGAGATCATTGACACCCAGGCCGGGATAAAACTGCAGCCAATGCAAAATGATTCGCACGAATTCAAACACGCACACCAGCACACCGGACTTGATCCGCATACCTGGCTTGACCCAAAACTTGCTCTGCAGCAGGCAACTACAATTTTCACTGCGTTAAGTCGTATAGACCCTGCAGGAAATAAAATTTACACAAATAATTACAATATCTTAAAAAACAAACTTCAATCTTTAGATGATGCGTTGAAGAGTTCATTTACCCCTTTTGCCAACCGGACAATTTTCGTTTATCACCCCGCTTTCGGATATTTTGCCCGGGCTTTCGGCCTGCATCAGGTGGCAATTGAGATTGCCGGTAAAAAACCTAAAGCCAGAGAGTTGGCAAATTTCATAAAAACTGCCCAGACTGAAAATATTGCCGCCCTCTTCGTCCAGCCCCAATTTGACCAGCAGAGCGCAGACAAGGTTGCGCAAATAGTCGGTTGTGCCGTTGTTAAAATTGACCCTCTGGCGACAGATTACTGCCGGAATCTGAAACATATAGCCGTCAGTGTCCAGAATAATTTTCAGCAAAACAAGCAATCAGGACAATAGTAATGAACTCCGATCCTCCGATTATCAAAATCAGCAAGCTTAATTTTTCATACAATGACAATCCGGTGTTGGAAAACGTCAATCTTGAGATTGTCAAAGGTGAGTTAGCCAGTATTGTCGGCCCTAATGGCGGTGGCAAAACAACTCTGTTGAAATTGATTCTGGGACTTCTTAAACCCGTCAGTGGTAATCTTGAAATTTTTGGCATGACTCCGGCAAAAGCCCGCCGGAGAATCGGCTACATGCCGCAGCATGCACAACTCGACCCGCAATTTCCGATATCGGTTCTGGATGTAGTGCTTATGGGTCAGATGGATTTATGCGACAAGGGTCTTTTCGGAGGTTTCCCGCGACAGGCTGCGACCCTCGCCAAAGAAGCATTAGCTGAAGTCGGACTGGCAGACCATTCACAAAAATCATTCAGTGAACTCTCCGGCGGTCAACGCCAGCGCGTACTTATTGCCCGGGCTCTCTGTAGCGAACCGGAGCTTCTGCTTCTCGACGAACCAACTTCAAATATTGATCCGCGCAGCGAAGAAAACTTATATGTAACTTTGACAAAACTCAACCGGAAGATGACAATCCTGCTGGTTTCACATGATTTGGGTTTTGTCTCCCAGATAGTTAAAAGTGTTATTTGCGTTAATCGGCAGGTTATAATTCATCCCACCAGCAAGATTGACGGAACCATAATCAAAGAGATCTATGGCGGTGATTTTAATCTGATCCGGCATGATCATCGCTGCGATCATGCCGGTCACAGCCATCATGATCCTTTCTCGGGCAATCGGGAAAATCAGGTGACAGATTAAAAAATGGATTTTTTCTCCGCTCTGAGCAATCCTGAAAATGCCTTTCTGCGCCAAAGTCTACTGGTCGGCCTTTTTTCCAGTATCGCTTTCGGTATCATCGGCACCTACGTTGTAAGCCGCCGGATCAGTTATCTGGCCGGCGCAGTTTCGCACTCAGTCTTAGGCGGCATTGGCGCGGTATTATGGTTGAAAACCATTTTTCAGATTGAATGGCTGGATCCGCTATATGGTGCTTTACCGGCAGCCCTGGTATCAGCATTTATTGTCGGCCATTTCGGACACAGATCGGGGAAACAGCGGGAAGAGACAATGATAGGCGCAACCTGGGCAATCGGCATGGCCTTAGGGATTATTTTTGTGGATATGACACCCGGTTATTTCGATATTACCAGCTACCTTTTCGGCGATATTCTATTAGTCTCAATTCGTGACTTACAACTCATTATCGCCCTTGATCTTATCATTATTCTTTTTGTCGGCCGCTTCTATCATACCCTGATGGCAATCTGCTTTGATGAAGAGTTTGCCCGCCTCCGGGGCCTTAAGGTGGATCTTTTTTATCAACTGCTGTTGGGATTAACGGCCGTAAGTGTGGTTCTTTTAATCCGGGTTGTCGGCATTGTTATGGTAATCGCCATGCTGACTCTGCCGGCGGCAACCGCGGCTCTCTACACCCGAACCCTCTCTGGAATGATGCTGCTGGCAACTTTTTTTTCGGCGGTTTCCATAGTTGGCGGTATCGGCATAAGTTACAGTGCAAATCTCTCCAGCGGCCCGATGATCATTGTTTGTGCCGGAGTTATCTACTTTTTCCTGGCAGCTATAAGAAAGAATGAATGATTTTACCGAGAAACTGAGCTTTGCCTTACAGGAGATGTATAACCGGGCCGCTGTCTGTGACGCCGGCCTCCTCACTCCAGTTGCAATCGATCGCGGCCTGACCCTTCTCCGAAACCTCGATTACCCGGCTTCCCTGCTGGATCTTCTCCCACAAACAAGTTATGAACGAGCTTTTCCATTGGCCAACCCTCTGACAAAAATTGCCGCAATTGCTCCGACAACTATTCTTGACTTAGGCTGCGGCACCGCCCTTGATATCTTTTTTTGTGCTCATTTACTGTTAGATATCGAACATCTTACCGGAATTGATGCCAGTGCAGGCTTACTCAATGAGGGCCGAAAACGTCTCGAAAGCTTTCCGGCCCAGGCTGGAAAAATCAATTTGATTGAATCAGACTTAAACTTTCTTGACAGTCTGAACCTTGCCAGTTTTGATCTTATCCTAATGAACGGTTCATTTAACCTTATCTATGACAAAGTAAGTTTCCTGCAGACCTTATCTGAACTTCTAGCCGCCAATGGAACCATTTTGATCTATGATTTTCTCTTAACTGAAAGCCTGCCGCCGGGATTTGCTGATGAGATTGATAACTGGCTCTGGAATATCGGCGGGGCTTTAGATGAGAATGAATTGAACGAAGCAATCAGCAATGCGGGGTTTAAACTGATTTCAATCAAAGAACTGGAACGAATTGATCCGGTGGCCCGATGCGAGATTTTAATCGGTAAGAAATAACTTAATTTCTTTACCTACCATCTCTGAGACCATCAAGTAGCTGCGGGAGGTCGGCAAGTGATTTCAACTTTAAGGCAGTTTTTGACTTCGACAACAGCCCGTCGGTGGGATCAAAAAGGATCGTGGCCATCCCGAGGTCATTTGCGGGCTTCAGGTTAACTGCCATATCATCAATCATCACCCCGGCTTCCGCCCGGGCCCCGATATCATCTAAAAGTTCCTGATAAACTGCAATTTCCGGCTTGGGGCGAAAATTAAAGTAGTTGATGTCGTAGATCGCCGTAAAACAATCCTGTAAACCGAGAAAATCCAAAACTTTTTGACAATGTTCATTTGAGGCATTGGAAAATATATATTTTTTCTCCGGAAGCTCTGCAAGCATAGTTTTCAGATCGGCATCAGGCGTAAGATAATCACCCAGCGGCACATCGTGAACAAATCTCAAATAGTCATGCGGATCAACCTGATGATGCCTGATCAGACCATTTAAGGTGGTCCCGTGCGCTTCCAGATAAGCCCGTCGCCGAGCATCAACTTCATCTGCCGGAATCTTAACCTCTTCTTCCAGGTAACGATTAATCAGATTGTCGATATGATCAAAAAGACCACAACTGCGGGGATAAAGGGTATTATCAAGATCGAACAGAATAAATTCCAACATAAAAATCACTTATCAACTGTAGCGTTTAAGAATTTCTTCGACTATTGAAGTGGTTGAGTATTCGTCGATAAAAGGGAGAGATTTCACCAGGCCGCCGCGGGCTTCAACCAAGTCCCGTCCGACAATTGTACTGGTGTCCCAATCGCCGCCTTTAACCAGGATGTCGGGCGCAAGTAGTTTAATAAGCTGATAAGGATCATCTTCGTCAAAAAGTGTCACAAAATCAACTGCGGCCAGGGCCACAAGCAGTTGGGCCCGAGCGGTTTCTTTCATTATCGGTCTTTTATCACCTTTGAGCCGGCGGACCGAGGCATCAGAGTTAAGCCCGACCACAAGGATATCTCCCAAAGCCCGGGCGGCGGCAAGATAGGTCGAATGGCCGGGATGCAGAATATCAAAACAACCATTCGTAAAAACGACTTTTCGCCCTTCAGACTGAAAATTTTTAAGAACTGAAGCTAGTTTTTCAGCTTGCCAGAAAGATTCTTTTTCCACAAAATACCTCTGTAAATTTGTAAAATATTGATAACAACTTGACAAAAACTAAAACAATCAATAAAGATGGAGTTGTTGTTAATGGTCATCAAAAAATAAACTTATTTTAAAGAATAAAGATAAACATTAGATAGAGATAATTGATGCGTAACGATAAAAAACTGGTTCTCATTGTTGATGATGAAGATGATATTCGTGAAATTCTGGCCGAAACATTAGCTGGTCTGAATTTCGAATATATGACAGCATCTGATGGTGAAGAGGCCATCGACTGTCTCGACAAACATCATGATATCATCGATGTTGTTATCTGCGATTTGAAAATGCCCAAGGTCTCAGGTGACCAGGTTATTGCCTATGGCGCAAAACACTATCCCCTGATTCCGATTATCATCCTCACCGGCTTTGCCCAACTCGATATGGCTCTGGATCATATGCGTCTCGGAGCTTTCGACTATATGACTAAACCCTTCCGGGTAAAAGAGTTGCTCCTGCTGCTCAAACGTGCCTTGGAGATGCGGCAGCTCCAGGAAGATAAAATATCTTACCAGAATACACTTGAGATAAGAATTGAAGAAGCGACTCAGGCTCTGCATAACCAGGTTGTGCAAACTGTAAGCTCATTCATTCTGGCAATTGAAGCAAAAGACCGATACACTCAGGGTCACTCGAAAAGGGTTGCCGAATATTCAGCTTTGATGGCTAAGAAACTCGGACTTTCACAGGAGGATCAAACCAACCTGCTCTATGCTGCCCAACTCCATGACATCGGCAAAATCGGCATCTCCGAACAATTACTCAATAAACCCGGAAAACTCAACATGGTTGAGTATGAAACCATTAAAACCCACCCCAGCAAGGGGGTAAAAATTCTGGAGCCGCTTGATTTTCTCGGTCATCTTTTACCAGCAGTTGAATTTCACCATGAATGGTATGACGGCAGCGGGTACCCCAAAGGGCTGGCCAAAGATGAAATCCCTTTTATGGCCCGGATAATTGCAGTTTGTGATACTTTCGATGCCATGACTTCAGAAAGGTCATATCGTAAGCCCCTCCCCCTGGAAATCGCAATCCAAGAGATCAAAGATGGTTCCGGTACCCAGTTTGACCCTCAAGCAGTCACTGCCTTCCTTGAAATATTCGCAGAAACCTTAGAACATAAAATGATTTCTCAGGGAGCTCCCTGAGAAATTCCGATACGCTGCTATATACTTTATAACCACCGTCCCTGATCTTTATAAGGACTCGTTAATACTGCCAACTTGCGTCTCAGTTTCATGAATCTGGCCTTCATATCCTGCAGCCAAAGACCGTGTCGGCCCGCCTGTTCTTCTGTAAAGAAGATATTGTCAGGATTAAACTCTATCTTAAGACTAAGCTTCTCCCCATCTTTATCAAGTTTGCCATAGTTGCGGCAGACAACGCACTGAACCTTATCCCCGCCTAATAGCTGAATCACATCACTGCCGCACATGGGACAGGCCCAGTCGGCATAAATCCGTTCTTTATCACTGAAAAGATCTTTTCCTAATACCGCGGCCCGCTTACACTGTTCGTCATTTTCAAAAAATACCTCCCCCGGTAAAGCTCCGTAAAAGACCTCGGAAGCGCGTAAATTAAGCCCCAGAATCAAACTAAAACTATTTAGCATCATTTCGCTGTAACCGGCTTCACCCTTAATTCCGGCAGTCACCAGATTGATTACAGGTTTTCCGCGTAAGCTGTATTTTGCCGAAAATAGCTGCATACAACGATCCAAAAAGACCTTCAACACACCGTTGGCTCCGATAAAATATGTCGGAGAAGCAATAATGATGGCATCAGCTGCCGCCATGGATCTGGCAACCTCGGTGAAATCATCATCCAGAGGACAGGTTCCATTTGCCAGACAGGCATAGCACCCTTTACAGGGTTTTATATCTTTGGCTGTCAGGCGAATAAGTTCTAACTCGTGCTCTTCAGGAATATTGCGGCAGATCTCTTTTGCAATAATCTCACAATTGCCTAATTCACGAGGTGATAAGATTAAAGCAACAATTTTTTTTGTCATAATTTAGGGCCTCAAAATTCAGGTTTTCTTTTAGTCTGAAAAAGGTAATAATATTATATGCAAAACTTCTATAATTTCAGGCAAGTAAATTAACTACAAAATCATAACAATTCTATATTGTCATTTAATATAACGCTTTTATATTAAATGATGTATCATAAATCATACTGAATACAATAGGCATTAGCACTCTGTTGAAAAACTGTTAATAAATGAATGTCAATAAAATAATCGTTCTTAATTTATTTTTTCAGGTAATCATGGAGAAGTTATTACAAATCTATTTATGCATTATTTTAAGTAACTTAGATATGTCAACCGGATTATTCAAGAAAACATATTAAAGTTTAAAAAAAGTTTATTCAGAATCATTTCAAGCTGTTAACAAGCAATAGCAAAAAAACTGAAAAAAAACAAGATTCATCTCCGGCACCAGCAAAAAAAAGTCATATATAAAACTGAGGCGGAATTTTTTTACAACATTTTCAAATCATGTTAAAACAGATCAATATTCCCTTGACAAAGCTCGTTCCCCCCTGCTAACTGAAGCCGCATTTCACCAATCCGCCTCCCTTTTTCCAGGAGTTTTTTTCATGTCTATTTTTAATGCAATTATTTTAGGAATAATTCAGGGACTAACTGAATTTCTTCCGGTAAGCAGCTCCGGCCATCTGGTTATCGCCGAACATCTCCTACCCGGCTGGCAACAAACTGGAATTGTTTTCGAAATACTTCTCCATTTAGCTACTCTTCTGGCTGTAATAATATTTTTCCGCCGGGACCTGTTTCTGCTTATACAATCTCTTTATACAAAAAGTACTGAAGCCAGACAGCAACGCTTTCTGCTCTTAATGATAATCTTGGCGACTATACCCACCGGGATAATTGGACTGGCTGGAAAAAAGATCTTCGTTGGCCTTTTTGAGCGCCTTGATGTAGTTGGTGGCATGTTACTGGTAACGGCCTTGCTTTTGTGGTTGGCAGAGAGTCCCAGAGCTCAAAAAGGTGAGCGCAGCGGCAATATAAAAGATGCCATTCTAATCGGCATAACTCAAGGACTTGCCATCATCCCGGGAATTTCACGTTCAGGTTCGACCATTTCGGTTGCCATGCTGCTTGGGATTGAACCCGAAAAAGCGGCCCGATTCTCTTTTCTTATTTCGATCCCGGCAATCAGCGGTGCCGCTCTGCTGAACTTCAAAGAGATCAGTAACTTACCGACAGAGCAAATCCCGGCTTCACTTTGCGGAGCAGTTGCGGCGTTAGTCACCGGCCTTATGGCTCTTAAATTCCTGCTTATGATAATCAAAAAAAGACGTTTGCGGCTCTTCTCGATATACTGCACAATTGCCGGGTGCGGAACCCTGCTATTAGCATTTACCGGATAAGCAATTTTACAACTAGAATTCGTAACTACCCAGTGTAAACCAAAAATCTACTTACCACTCGTTCGCTTCGCTCACTAGAGAACACAGAGAACAAAAAGTTAATCAACAACAACTCATCTCTCCTCTGTGAACTCTGTGTTCTGGGGTAAAAAAATCATCGCTGAGAAAATCACCAGCATTCTAATAAAAAAAGGCATCCCCGAAAGGATGCCTTTTTTTATTTAATTTTCTAACATCCGGGACACTGCGCTGCGATATCAGCGGCAATATTTTTGTTGCCGTAGGCTTTCTCGAAATGGGCTTTGAATTCACCCGCCAGTTTTTGCGCTCGTAGATCATAAGCAGCGGAATCCTGCCAGGTATCACGTGGATTTAAGATCTTTGCCTCAACTCCGGTACAGCTTTGCGGAATCATCACATGAAAAACCGGATCATCAATATAGTTAACCTTGCTTAATTCGCCATTCATGGCAGCTTTTACCAAGGCTCGGGTCAGCTTGATATCCATCCGTTTACCTTCACCGAAAGGCCCGCCGCTCCAACCGGTATTCACCAGGAACACTTCAGATTTATAAGTTTCCATTCGTGACCCGAGCATCCCGGCGTAAACATCCGGGTTACATGGCATAAAAGGCTCACCGAAAAAACGAGAAAAAGTTGTCACCGGTTCTGTAATACCGGTCTCAGTTCCCGCCAGCTTGCTGGTGTAACCCATCAGAAACCATAACATCGCCTGAGCCGGATTGAGTTTACTAATTGGAGGTAAGACGCCATTGGCATCAGCAGTCAGAAAGAGAATCGTCTGCGGGTGGCCGGCAACTGATGAGAGTTTAATATTGGTTAATTCCGACAGAAGATATGAACCTCGAGAATTCGGCGTCAGACGTTCATCATCAAAATCAAAATGACCATCAGGGTAAAGCATGGCATTTTCAACGATTGAACCATGATTAAGATAATCACCCTCATGCATGATTGCCTTATAGATTTCAGGCTCTTTTTCAGCGTCAATATTGATCATTTTGGCATAACAGCCATTCTCAAAATTGGCGACTCCGGTATCACTCCAACCGTGTTCATCATCACCCAAAAGAGCTCTTTCAGGATCAGCTGAGAGTGTGGTTTTACCGGTTCCGGAAAGTCCTAAAAGCAACGCAACGTGACCGTCCGGCCCCTCATTCGCAGAACAGTGCAGCGGCAGAATCCCGGCTTCCGGCAACATATAGTTCATAACCGAAAACATCAATTTTTTCACAGAGCCGCAATAGGCCGAACCATAGACAATACCTACGCGTTGATCAAGATCGATAACCACGGCCAGATCAGAGGCTTTGCCGTCAGCCAAATTGCGCAAGCGACCCTGGTAGCGATCCCGATCCAGCTTATCGTAAGGCAGCGCCAGCAGAGTAAACTCTTTGTCAGAAAAGACTGATTTTTCAATATCAGCCGGCAGCGGCCGGAACATATTGTCAGTGAAGAGAGCGATAAGGGCTTTGTCACTCACCATTTTGACCGGTAGAGCATAAGCTGAGTCGGCGCCAAGGACCCGGTCAGTAACATAGAGATCATTTTTTTCACTTAAAACTGCTACCGCGTCAGCGAAAAGCATTTCAAAGGTATCTTCTGAAACCGGGATATTATTCGGTGAATCCCAATCAATATTAGCTTCACTTGATGTCCTTTTTACAATCAATGTATCTTTAGGACTGCGCCCAGTAGATTCAGGCGGAGTCCAGGTCGCGAGAGCACCGTTAGCGGCGACTATTACCTCACGATTATCGACTGCCATTTTGATCATTTCCCGCCGCTCCGGATTTTCAGCCACCCGCTTCCGGGCTGCCAGCATTTCATCTACTACCGCTCTTTTGCTCATCTTCTTCCTCAATTCATTGGTTAAAAGTTAAAAGTTATCTCCAATTTTTAATTTATCTCTTATATCTTCGACCATTATCATTGTTAGACTCAATAATTCTCTCGGTGGCAACAAATTCAATAACCGGTTTACCATTGTAAAGATTCTTCACCTCATGCACCAAATCGGCCGAGGGCTGCAACGGAAAATTTTCCAGAGCCATAACGACTTCACAATCAACCATCTGCAAATTGATAAAGGCCGGAATTGAACCTTGATGTTTCTGTAAAACATCCTGTAAAAGGGACAGCCGGGAAGGAGCCGCCTGCTCATGTGAAAGGTTCAGCTCAACTTTTTCAATTACGGTCGAGAGAGCTTCCTCCAGGCCGAAAACCTCACTAACAATTATTTTGGCTTTGCTATGATCGTCATTTATTTCAACCCGGCCCTCAAGGATAAGCGGCTCGTCCTCAGCTATAAAGTCCTTAGCTTTCAGAAAAGTCTCTTCAAAGAGAGTGACTTCAACCGATCCGTGCAAATCTTCAAGTACGGCAAATGCCATGATCTTGCCGCTCTTGGTCCGTTTGCTGCGTACGGTGTTTAAGAGGCCGCCAATTCTGGCAACAGAAGAACTGCCGCAGTTTACGAGTTCGGCCGTATTTGTAGTCGTACAGCGTTTTAATTCGTCGACATGCCGCTCCAGAGGATGGCTGCTGAGATAAAAACCGAGAACATCGCGTTCAAAAACAAGCTCTTCCTTGTCACTCCAGCTCAGGGCATCTTCAGGATAACAAGCCTCATCGAACTTCGGCTCATCGCCGGCGAAAGCAAAAAGCGACTGCTGCCCGCAGATCCGATCCCGTGAAGCCGACTGACCACTCTCCATAGCCGTATCTATCGCGGCAAAAAGCCGGGCTCTAGCAATCTTTTCACCGTCAAAGGCTCCGGCTTTAACCAGGCTTTCAAGTACCCGGCGATTAACTTTAGAAAGATCGACTCGGCAGCAGAGATCAAAAAGCGATGTAAACTGCCCCTCAATTTCCCGTACCCGGATAATTTCTGCGGCCGCTTTGCTACCGACGTTCTTGACTGCAGCCAGACCAAAGCGGATATTATTTTCGACCACCGTAAATGAGAGTTCACTTACATTTACATCCGGCGGCAGAACCTTTATTCCCATACTCCGACACTCAGCGATGTTTTTTATCACCTTGTCGGTATTGTTCATATCCTCCATCAGCAGGCCGGCCATAAATTCGACCGGATAGTGCGTCTTCAGGTAGGCAGTTTGATAGGAGATATAACCGTAAGCGGCTGAGTGCGATTTGTTAAATCCATACTCAGCAAACTGAGCCATCAAATCGAAAATTTCTTCAGCTTTACGAGGATCAATCTTATTATTATGAGCCCCTTCGAGAAAACTTTCACGTTGGGCCGCCATAACATCGGCCTTCTTCTTGCCCATCGCCTTACGCAGAATATCAGCCTGCCCGAGAGAATAACCGGCCAGCTTCTGCGCCACTTGCATAACCTGTTCCTGATAGACGATAACCCCGTAAGTTTCTTTCAGGATTGATTCCAGCTCCGGCAGCAGGTATTCAACTTTCTGACGGCCGTGCTTACAGGCAATAAAATCATCGATCATACCGCTTTCAATCGGCCCGGGACGATAGAGGGCGACCAGAGCAATAATGTCCTCAAAGCAACCCGGTTTTAGGCGGGTCAGAAGATCCTGCATCCCGCTGCTCTCAAGCTGAAAAACTCCGACTGCGGCCCCAGAAGAGAGCAGTTTATAGGTCTTCTCATCATCCAGAGGAATTGTATTAATATCAAAAGGCGGCTGCCTATCCTCAAGATTACGATTGATGATCTTTAACGCATCATCGATAACCGTCAGAGTTTTCAGGCCTAAAAAATCAAATTTTATCAGGCCCAGCTCTTCAACAAACCCCATATCATACTGGGTTACGACAACATCGGTATCTTTAGTTCCTTTGTAAAGCGGTAGATAATCAACCAGCGGCTGATCGGTTACCACCACACCCGCAGCATGGACCGATGCGTGTCGGTTAAGCCCTTCAAGTGAATGAGCCACATCTAAAAGCTCTCTTTCAAGAGCATTGCCCTGACGTAATTTTGCAAATTCCGGTTCCATCTTTTCGGCTTTATCCAGAGTCATACCAAGGTCAGTGGGTACCAGTTTGGCAATTTTATCAACCTCGGAAAAAGCCATATGCAGAGCCCGACCGACATCACGAATAACCCCTTTGGCCTGCATCCGACCGAAAGTGATTATTTGTGACACCCGGTCCTGACCATATTTTCTTGTGACATAATCGATAACTTTGTCACGGCCTTTGATACAGAAATCCATATCAATATCAGGCATCGAAACCCGTTCAGGATTAAGGAAACGTTCAAAAAGAAGGCCATAAGGAATCGGATCGATATCGGTAATTCGCATAGCATAGGCTACTAGCGAACCGGCGGCGGAGCCCCGGCCGGGCCCGACTGGAATGCTGTTTTCCCGGGCAAAATTAACGAAATCAGCAACAATTAGAAAATATCCGGCAAATCCCATATCGCAGATAATGCCAATTTCACGTTCGAGCCGCTGCTGATATACCTGTTCCAGTTCGGTGTTAAATTTCTCGCCGTAAAAAGCCTTGATCCGGGGCATTATTTTTTCAAGACCGGCGTGACAGATTTCGATTAAATGTTGATTCAGGGTTTTGCCTTCAGGCGGGACAAAATTAGGGGGACGATAATTCCTGAATTCAAACTTAAAATCACAACGGCTGGCAATTTCAACAGTATTGGCGATCGCTTCGGGATGATCAGCAAAAGCTGCAACCATCTCCTGCTGCGATTTAAAATAAAGATCCTCGGGATAACGCATCCGTTTCGGATCATCCATGTTCTTGCCCGTTTGAACACAGAGCAAAACTTCATGGGCGTGCGCATCTTCACGGTTTAAAAAGTGGCAATCATTGGTCGCGACCAGCGGTACGGAACACTTCCGGGCAAGCTCAATAATCTGCCTATTGATAATTTTCTGTTCCGGAATCGAGTTCTCCTGAATTTCAAGGAAAAACCGCCGGTCGGTAAAAAGATCACGATAAAACTCAACCTCGGCCCGGGCCTTTTCCCGATCCTGACGCCGCAACGGGGCGGCAATCACCCCGCCGATACAGGCACTAAGAGCAATTAAACCTTCGTTAAATTCAGTCAACAATTCTTTATCAATGCGCGGTTTGTAATAAAAACCCTCCAGATAACCTTTTGTTACCAACTGGCAGAGATTCTTGTAACCCTGACTGTTCATTGCGAGAAGAACCAGGTGATGTGCATTATCCTGCTCTTTATCGCTCTGTTTTCCTTTAACCAGGCGGCCTTGCGGGGCGACGTAGACCTCGCAGCCGATAATCGGTTTAATCCCCTTTTTTTCTGCCGCTTGAAAAAAATCGACGGCACCGAACATATTACCATGATCGGTAAGTGCCACCGCACTCATCCCGTATTCACAGGCTTTGTCAACGAGCTCTTTGACCCGAATGGCCCCGTCTAAAAGGCTGTACATTGAATGGAGATGAAGATGAACGAAGGGAGTATCAGTCATGATGTACTCTTAAAGAAGATCGTGGGATAGTTAGTGCGCGACCGAAAACCGCCAATTTCCTCGATTGCGGCGTTAAGCTCAAATTTTAATCCTCGGAATACTTAGTGTATGCCTCCGGTTAAAATCTTCGC
>JAOZKP010000168.1 GCA_029935295.1 bacterium
TAACAAGGCGAATTCGGTGCGCAAACTGAGTTCGTCGCAGTTGCAGGATATCTTCAGCGGCAAGATCAGCAACTGGCGGGAACTTGGCGGAATTGACCGGGAGATTACGATTATGACCCGGGATCAGGCGAGTGGTACGCGCAAGGTTTTCTGGAAAAAGGCCCTGCATAAGGGTTCGATCAGCCGCCGGGCCCTGGTGGTGGTCTCAAACGGGGCGATGAAGAGTGCGGTTTCGCATAATCCCTATGCAATCGGTTATGCTTCGGTCGGTTTTATTGATGACACGGTTGCTGCCGCGGCACTGGATGGGGTTATGCCGACCCTGGAAAATGTTCGCAGTGGTAAATACCCGGTAGTGCGAGGACTTTATAGTAATACCAAAGGCCCGGCTTTCGGTTTAACTGCGATTTTTCTCGATTTTCTCTACAGTGCCGCAGGGCAGGAGATTATCGCCAATCACGGCCTGATTGCGGTGGCTCATTGATTAATCGGTCAGGATCAATCTTTTCCGGACACACGTTTCTGTTGTTGCTGACGGCAGGTTGCGGGTTGCTGATTCTGGCTGTTTTAGGATTTATGGTGTTTCTCGGTCGGCCGCTGTTTACGGCAGACTTTTTTAATCTGTTTATGAGTTCGGTCTGGGCCCCGGATCAACATCTTTTTGGAATACTTCCCTTTGTCTGCGGGACGCTCGCAATTGTCATTTTAAGTCTGTTGATAGCCTTTCCGTTAAGTCTCGGTAATGCCGTTTTGATTAATCTACTTCTGCCGCAGTTGCCGGCAAAATTTCTTTATCGAATAGTCAAGCTGATGACCGGTATTCCGACCGTGATCTATGGTTTTGTCGGGATTTCCCTGCTGGTTCCGTTTCTCCGTGAATGGTCTGCTTCAGGGTCGGGAATGTCACTTCTCAGCGCCGCCTTGCTTCTAGCCCTGCTGATATCACCAACTATGATTCTGGTCTTTGTCGAGAGTTTTACCGCGATTCCGCAACCTCATCTTAATGCAGTTGCAGCTTTAGGCGGCAATGTCCGTCATAAGTTGATATATACCCTGCTGCCGGGGGCAAAAAACGGGATTATGACCGGTCTGCTTCTGGCTGCCGGAAGGGCCCTGGGGGATACCATGATCGCTCTGATGGTTGCCGGCAACGCTACGGCAATGCCGGAATCTCTGTTTGCTTCTGTGCGTACTCTGACCGCTCATATTGCCCTGGTAATGGCGGCTGATTTTGACAGCACCGAATTCAGAACTATTTTTATCTGCGGCATTATTCTTTATCTGGGCACACTGATCTTAACTCTGACGTTGCGTGTATTCAACCGAAATGGGTCGAAGGCAGATTTGGAAAGAGGTCTTTCTTGAACCGGATTTACGATTTCACACTCTCTCTGTTTGCCGGTGTATGCGGGCTGCTGCTGATCGCATCGGTGGCGGTGATGCTCGGATTTCTGGTCGGGCAGGGAGGTTCGGTTCTGGGGTTGAAGCTGATCTTCGGGAGTACCGACTTTAGGGAAATTATTGATATTATTTTGTTGCGGCAAGTCGTGATCAATGCTCTCTGGCCGGCGTTGATCGGAACGTTTCTACTGGTGTTTACCGCTCTGATTACGGCTCTGCCTTTGGGTCTTGGGGTCGGGGTTTATCTGGCTGAGTATGCAGGAAAACCGGCAAAAGTATTCTTTTCGCTTATCTTTGATCTCTTAGCCGGAGTGCCGTCGATTGTGATCGGTCTTTTTGGTTTTTCTGTAACTATCTATCTCCATAGCCATTTTTCTGACCTGATGCCTTGTCTTTTAATCTCGGGAATGTCTCTGGCGTTATTAGTTCTGCCCTATTTGGTGCGGACTACCCAATCTGCGCTGGAGGAGTTGCCGTCGGCTCTGCGGGTGACTTCGTTCGCACTTGGTGCCGAAAAAAGTTCAATAATTCTTTTGGTTTTACTGCCCCAGGCTCTGCCGGGGATTTTCAGTGGTATTGTTTTGGCGATTGGTCGCGCGGCCGAAGATACTGCGGTGATAATGCTTACCGGGGTAGTTGCCAGTGCTGGAATTCCGAGGTCGATTTTCGATAATTATGAAGCTCTGCCTTTTTATATCTACCATACGGCGTCACAGTTCAGTAATCAGCATGAGCTGCAGCAGGGTATCGGGGCGGCTCTGGTGTTACTGATTATCTGTACTCTGCTTTTTACCGGAGCCGGTCTGCTGCGGAAAAAAGCAACCCATCATTTTCTCTATCATAGCAAATAGGTTGGTTACTTTGATTCCCGGAAGAGTTGTAGAAATTGAAAATCTCTCATTTTATTATGGGGCGCAGCGGGTTCTGAATAATCTCAGCTGCGGTTTTGCCGGACACTCCATCTGTGCCGTTACCGGGCCTTCCGGTTCCGGCAAATCGACCCTTTTGACAACCATTAACCGTCTCTGGGAGGAGGTCGACGGAGCCCGGGTTGAGGGGGTTGTCAAAGTGCTGCTGGATAATATGGAGATTGATCTGCACGAGAGTAAGATCAGGCTTGCCCAACTCCGGCGTAAAGTGGGGATGGTTTTTCAGATTCCCAACCCTCTGCCGATGAGTATCTACAAAAATCTCACGCTGCCGCTGCGGATGGCGGGGATTAAAAACCGGGATCAGCAAAGGCAGCGGGTTGAGAGAGTGTTGCAAGATGCTTTCCTTTGGCCTGAAGTTAAGATGCGCCTGCAGAGTGATGCCCGGCTGCTTTCCGGCGGTCAGCAGCAGCGCCTCTGTATCGCCCGGGCGATGATTCTGGAACCGGAAATCCTGCTTCTGGATGAACCGACATCTTCACTTGATGAGGGAGCGGTTTCGGAAATTGAAAACCTGTTGCTAAACCTTAAAGAGCGCTGCTCTCTGATTATGGTTTCGCACGATCTGGAGCAGGTCGCAAGAATCGCCGATTCCTCTGTCGAACTGGTTGCCGGTTCGTTAGTCTGAAAATGTTACCCCTGTTTAATGTCAAGAAAAATTGATATCTTTCTGCTTTTACGGTTAGAGTCGCTTGTGTTGTCATCCGGATTATGGTAACGGCTTGAGAGAACATGGGGATTAATATAAATATATAAATGTGGAGACCCGAATCAGAAAGTAACTGATCCGGGTGAACCTATGAGTGAAAAGTCAAATAGCCAGTTAGATGCCATGAGTAGAGAGGATCTGTTGCGGTATTGTAAATCTCTGCAGCAGGATTGTCTGCAGTTAAACGACCGCCTGGAGTTCGCGGAAGAACGTTTTAATGTTTTTGCCGATAATATTCAGGCTGCGGTCTATATTCTTGATGAAGATGGTAAAATTATTTACGGCAACCCATTCTTGACGACATTAACCGATTACTCAAATGCTGAATTATTGCAGCTGCCGGGTTTTTCTCTGATTCATCCTGATTCCCGAGCTGCGGCCGTAGAAATAAATCAGGCCCGCCTGCGCGGGGAAGATGTTCCGAATAAATATGATTTAAAACTTCAGGTAAAAGGGGACAAAGTAAAATGGATTGAGCTCCATATGACAAAATTCGAGCTGCATGGTAAGAATTTCACTCTTGGGACCTCAATCGATGTTACAGCCAGAAAAGCGAACGCGGCGGAACTGCGGCGCAGTGAGGAAAAATTCAAGGCTTTTACTGAAAATCTCCAGGTAATGGTCTACACTTATAATGATGAAGGGAAATTTACTTACGCAAACAAGATTTGTGAGGAGGTTACAGGCTTTTCGCGAGAAGAGCTGCTACAGATGAAACTGGATGATATCTTTCATGAAGATTACAAAAAGATCGCTCGCTCCCGGGCCCGGCAACGGCTGGTTTCCGGGAGAGAGAAGCCTGTTTTTCAAATGCAAATAGTGCGTAAAAATGGCGAAACCCGTTGGTTGGAGTCAGCCGGTATCCGGTTGGAGAGTGACTTGGGGGTTACGATTTTAGGTAATGGTATTGATATCACAGAGAGAATGGAAGCCGAACTGGCATTGAAAGAGAGTGAAGAAAAATTTCGCTTGCTCTATGAACATTCGGAAGATCCTATGCTGTTGCTGGATGAGAATGGTTTTTTTGATTGCAATCAGGAAACATTCCGATATCTGAAAGCTGAAGGTGATGAGCAGGATGCGTCTCTGTTTCCCGGATTATCCCCTTCTTTGCAGCCGGACGGGCAGCGTTCGGACGAAAAATTTCAGAAAATGATTGAGCTGGCGTATAAAACCGGTCATAATCGTTTTGACTGGTTTTTTCGTACCTTTTCCGGGCACGAGATCTGGGCGGATGTATCCTTCACGGTTATTCCTTTTGAACATCGGGAGATTATTTTTTCAGTCTGGACTGATATCACCGAGCGCAACCGGATGCAGGAAGAGGTTCTCAAACTCCGTAAACTTGAGAGTGTTGGCCGGTTGGCAGGTGGGATTGCCCATGATTTTAATAATTTATTGACCGGTATAATGGGGAATATCGAGATCGCCGGGTTGCGTCTGGAGAAGCAGCCTGAGAAAGCTCATAAAAGTCTTGAAAAAGCTTTGAAGGCGGCATTGCGGGCTGCCGGTCTGACCCAAAAACTGCTTACTTTTGCCAAGGGCGGAGAACCGATTAAGGCGACAGCCGAGCTTGGTGAGATTATTCGGGATTCGGCTGAGTTTTCATTGACCGGATCAAAAGTTGCTCTTGATCTTGTGATTGCCGATGATCTCTGGCCGGCGGAAGTGGATACCGGCCAGATCAGTCAGGTGATTCAGAATCTGGTGATCAATGCCGATTCGGAAATGTCGGACGGCGGAATAATTAAAATAGTTGCAGAAAATGTTATTCTGGATCTAGTGCAAGCCGAAAGTCTCTCACTGCAAGTGGGAGCATATATAAAAATGTTAGTTCGGGATCAGGGCAATGGAATACCTGAGGAGTTGTTTGATAAAATTTTTGATCCATTTTTTACGACCAGGAGTGAGGGCAGCGGTTTAGGTTTGTCAGTTATTCATTCAATTGTAAAAAAACATAACGGGAAAGTTAGTGTCCGGTCAGAGTTAGGCAGTTTTGCTGAATTTACAGTGCTGCTGCCGGCTTTGAAGTACTCAGGCAAGGAGAAAAATTTATGAATCAGGCAGTAGTTAATAGCGAAGATATATTCCATCTTTTACAGCGTCATCTCGACTCTTTGCCGGCGGGTTTTCCGGCAACAGAGAGTGGTATTGAGTTGCGGATATTACGGAAACTTTTTACTGTGGCCGAAGCCGAAATAGCGGTTGCCCTGCAGATGCGGCCGGAACCGGTGAGTAAAATCAGTCAGCGGTTGGCAATGGGTCCTGTTGAACTGGCACCGAAGCTTTTGGAGATGTCGAAAAAAGGGCTGATCTTTCGCCTGGATAAAGGTGATTTAACTCTCTATATGGCGGCTCAGTTCGTGGTCGGTATCTGGGAGTATCATGTCAACGATCTTGATGAAGAGCTGATTCGCGATGTTAATGAATATCTGCCCCAGCTCATGGGAAAAAGCTGGTCCCAGATCGATACCATGCAGCTGCGGGTGATTCCGGTAGCCGAGAGCTTGGACAGTGAGACCTCAATTATGCCTTATGAGGCGGCTGAGCAGATTATCACCGAGCAGACTGCAATTGTAGTTGCCCCCTGTATCTGTCGTACAGAGCAGAAAATGGTGGGTGCCGGTTGCGATGCGCCGATGGATACCTGTTTAATTTTTGGTTCGGCCTCAACTTTTTATAAAGATAATGGACTCGGTCGGGAGGTTTCTCAAAGCGAGGCTTTAGAGTTGCTGCAGGCGGGTCTTGATGCTGGTCTTGTTTTACAGCCGAGTAATTCTCAGAAGCCGATCAATATCTGCATGTGTTGCGGCTGCTGCTGCCAGGTGTTGAAAAATCTGAAAAAAATGCCGCATCCGGCGCAGATGATCAGTGCCAACTACTATGCTGAGGTTAACACAGACAACTGTGTTGCCTGCGGTGATTGTGCCGAGCGCTGTCATATGGAAGCAATTACAGTTGAGGGTGCAGCTGTGGTTGATCTTAATCGTTGTATTGGTTGTGGGGTCTGTGTGCCGGCATGTGATTATGAGGCCTTAAGTATTAAGCAGAAGGATCCGGAGGCGCAAACTCTGCCGCCGGAGACCATGGTCAAAACCTTAATGCAGATGGCGCATGAACGCAGCCAAATTTGATTTCTTGACAGATGTTGAGTGATCGTTTATATGGGCCACTGAAATTGAAAATTTATATAATGTCTTAGAAGTCGTAAATAGGGCGGGACGAATAGTTCCCTCTTTATGCGAGAATAGGGAATGCCGTGAAAATCGGCAGCGGGCCCGCCGCTGTAACCGGTAACGAAC
>JAOZKP010000533.1 GCA_029935295.1 bacterium
ATGATCAACAATCCGCCCGCCGCTGCACATGCCACTGCCGGCGATAATTACCCCCGGTCCTTGATAGTCGAGTAAACGGTGATGCCGTTGATAACTATCAACTCCATATAAATTATCAAAATCTAGAGGATGATTCCCGACGGCCAAAAGCCCCCGACTCTCCTGATCCCAGAATTTCTTTAATTCAGAGTAAATATCAGTTATTCTTAAACCCAGTGGTGAATCAAGAAAGACCGGCACTTTTTCAGTGGTCAGAGTTGGAAACTGCGCCTGCCACTCCGCATCACTGAATAGCCGGTCAATTTCATAGATAAGTTCCTGGCTGCGTCCCAGGGAGAATGCCGGGATAAAAACTTTACCGCCATCGGCCAGAGACCGGCTTAATACTTCTCCCAAACGCGCAATCCTCAGCTTTCGATCGCCATGTTCCCGATCACCATAAGTTGATTCCATCACTAAGAGATCACAGGGCTCAGGGATATCTGGATCCGGTAAAAGTGGCGTATTGCGGCTGCCGAGATCGCCGGAAAAGACAATCGTACAATCAGCTGCTGAAAAACGCACCCAGGCCGATCCCAGGATGTGTCCGGCCCGACCCAATTTGAACCGGATTCCATTTTTCAGCTCAAATTCCCGGCCATACTCAAAACTCCAGGTCATCTGCCCGATTTTTTCTAAAATGTGCTGCTGTTCATCCCGCCTAAAATCGCTAAAACCCAAGGCATCGTTAAGCATCGGCTCCAACAAAAACGCGGTCGCTGCAGTCGTGATTATTTCACCTCTGAAACCACCGCGAACAAGCTCCGGCAGTCGCCCGATATGATCAATATGGGCATGGGTCAAAAACAGAAAATCGATTTTATCCGGCGGCACCGGCCACTCACCCATCGGCAGCGCATGATCCCCGCCCTGACATAAGCCGCAATCAACCAGAATGGCAACCCCTTTCCAGCGCAGCAAATGACAAGACCCGGTAACCGAATGTTCGCCGCCCAAATGAATCAATTCCATAATAGTTCCTGTTTTATTTTTGAGAATAGAGGGGTCGAAAGTAAGAAAAGAGACAAAGTGTCAAGGATAAAGATTTGACCCCAAAGCAACCAAAGCAACTAGACTCTAGGACTGTGAAGTTTAACAGGGAAAACCTCTTGGAAATTAGAAAAATCCTTATCTGTGGTTAGAATCGGCATATGGTGTCGAGTTGATATTGCACATATAAGAAAATCTGTATTTGACCCTTGAATACCCTTTTTTCTCGCTGAGTTAAAATATTCTGCTGCAAGTTCATAATCTTGTTTTTCAATATTAAAATCGTCATAGGCTCCTAAGTGAGTTTTAAGGAGAATAAATTGTTTTTTTGATTTAATGCCACTAAGAAGTTCTTGGCGAACTGGTCCAATAAATTGAACCCGGACTTCTTTGATTAATTCTTTCAATTCGTTCACATAGGGATTATTTTGTGGTTCATTTCTTCGCAGAGCTAGGGACCAAATGCAAGTATCAATTATGGTTTTCATTTTATACTTCTTTGTTTTTTGTAATCATAATCCTGGTCGAAGTCTATTTTGTTGAATATACTTAATATTTCAGCTTGTTTACGTCTTTGTATATATTCTTGTAAAGCTTCGGTGACAACCCCCTTTTTTGTTCGATGTTTTCCTATTGTTTTTGCTTCGTCAATTAGCCAATCATCGATTGCTAGATTTGTAGCCATATGAATTCCTCCCGTAATGTTTACACATAAACATAACACTTTCAATGTGTAAAGTAAAGGGCAATGGGGGGGGTCAAATCTTTAACCTTGACAAAAGTTCAGGAAAGATTATCGGGTTTC
>JAOZKP010000169.1 GCA_029935295.1 bacterium
TGATAACCAAATATTTATTAAACTATGCTTCGGCTAGAACAACACAGTTTCTGCCGCTCTCTTTCCCTTTGTACAGGGCCGCATCAGCACTGTTTATACAGGAGTTAATGTCTGTGTTGGAATCACAAAACCCGCATACACCGAAAGTCAGTGTGACTGATAATTTCAAGTCATTATACTCATAGATACTACCGGCGATCTTTTCCCTGATTTTTTCTGCAACTGTTTTTCCTCCATTACGGTTTGTATCTGGAAAGAGAAATAAAAACTCTTCGCCACCCCATCGGGCAAGAGCGTCTTGTTCTCTTATGGAGGATTGCATTGTTTCAGTCACGGAAGTCAAGACTAAATCACCGCAGTCATGACCATGTCTATCATTAAATAATTTAAAGTTATCAATATCACAAATAACAATTGTAAAAGGTGTCATATTCCGTTTAAAGCGGGCTGCTTCATTTTTTAATTTTTCCAGCATACTTCTTCGGTTGTAGAGCCCGGTTAAGGGGTCGGTGGTCGCAAGCCGCTCCATCTCTTTATGAGCTTTGATTAACTCTTCATTTTTCTCGTTAAGTTTTCTGGTTCTGGTTTGCACTTTCTGTTCGAGATTAATGTTGGCATCTTCAAGTTGTTCAAATAGTGATGCCCTCTGAATCATTTTTCCAGCCAGATTTGATATCCCCAGATAAACCTCCAGCAACTGGTTTGAAATAGCATCTGTTCTTTTGTGACCAATGATAAGCACCTCTTTGATCCTGTCACTTGTTTTCAGAGGGAATATTGCCGTCATCAGAGGTTCTGAGCCATCGGTTTTATAGGTGGTTAGAAATTCACTTTCTATAACATCATGAATTTGCTCTTTCATCTCTTCAGACAGGATATTTATTTTGGTACTGTCATTCATTTTCTCATCAAAAAGATGGATTTCCCCGGCGGATGATTTTTCAGCGATACAGACAAGATCAGTTGCAAAAGTATTTTCTATTATCTGTTTAATTTCACACCTGATGTTCTGATAGGAGGTAATGTTGGTAATAAATTGGGCTATAGTGATAAAACCTCCGAGATGTTTATGTCCCTGAATGACCTGTTCATACTCTACCAATTTGACCTGTTTCTGAATCAGGCTGTCAAATGAATCTTTGAGTATTTTTTTTGTCCTCACAAAATAAATATCAAAAATAGTAAGCCCGATTACTCCGATTATAAAGGTCAAAATGTGAATAAGCCAGGGAAACCAGTTGACACTGTTTCCCGGCATCGGAAAGATCAGGCTGACTCCACCTCGAATATCTCCGACGTTGTATCCTTGACAGTCATGACAGGATAAACAGTCTGGTTTAACCCGCAATGGTTCGATATAATGATATGTTTTCTGACCCTTACTGGTAACAATCTCAGAGAGAAACATTTGCCCCTGCTCAAATTTAAGCAGGGCTTCTTTTTCCCAGTCTGTGGCTCTGTTTTTCGGGCGAATAGGATTTAAACTGGTAAGGTGAATTCGAAGATTTCCCTCCTTTTGCGCCAGTTCAGCCAATTGACGAGTCATCATGGCTGGATTTATTTTAGTCAGATGTACACCTTCAACGGTGGTTAAATCACGCAACTTACCTTTAAGGCAAGGGTTGGGTGAAACATGTTCGGATATGGGAGCATAAACTCCTCCCAGCATGCTGTTCCAGGAGCGCGTCAAGATGACCTGTTTAAGGTAGGTACGGGCCGTTTGTAAAATAAGCTCTTCTTGATGTTCTCTGTAAATCTTAAGATTCAAAAACAACGAAAGAGTTAACAGGCAGAACCAGCCCATAATAACTGCACTAAAAACTTTTTTTCTCATAATTCCATGGGGCTCAGAAATAGATTTTGAAAGAAGACTTCATCAAAGTCTTCACAATTTGCAAGATTTATGATCTTTAGCTGTCTCTTTATCCGGTTTAATTTTTCTTCTGCATCTGCAGCCAGCAGAACCTGTTCGCAGCCATTGATGGCACTATTACCACAGAGCTTAATCCGTCCAGAATCTATCGGCGGCAAGAGGCCGATATTTTGGGCCTTATTGATGTTGAGGTGATAACCAAAGGCGCCGCCAATATATAGCTGCTTTATCCCGGTAAATTTCATACCTGCTTTATTTAATAGGATATTAAGGCCGGTTGCGATTGCCGATTTTGCTCTTTGAATTAAATCAATATCTTTGAGGGTCAAGCTGATATCTTTTTTAGATAGTTCGAAACGATTTCCGGAAATATCTGGACTGAATTTCCCGACATTTGTCAATTGGTTAGAGGTTATTAGATCGGAGACTAAATCCACCAGTCCGGAACCGCAGATTCCCCGTGGCTCACAATGGTCAATTACTGAAAATTCCATATTGCCGTGTTCCTTGAGGTCAAAGCGGTAGATTGCTCCCGATTCACCCGGCATACCGCAGCTTATCCCGCAACCCTCAAAGGCAGGCCCTCCGGCAGCCGAGGTTGTCCATAGTGTTTCCCCATCCCACAGAGCCATCTCTGAATTTGTGCCAAAATCAATTAAGATGCTTCCGGGTTCACCTTCGTTCAGAGATGTTGCAAGAATGCCAGCCGTAAGATCAGAGCCTATAAATCCAGCAATGGGTGGAATAATTTCAATCTCAGCCTGGGGGAAAATTTGCCAAGCGGATGCCCAACTCGAGGTGTCCGGCAATTGCAGGTCAATTGGCTGATCCCAGTATCGGGGATTGAGCAGAAGTTCAAATTTATGCCCGGTCAGCAATGTCAGCATGGCCGTATTGCCAGCTAAAACCATTCGCGTAACCTGTTTAAGATTAATTCCATCAGCTACAGCCATATCCCAGAATATTTCTTTAATGGCTTCTACTACTTCCCGACTCATACTTTGGGCCTTCTGCGGAGATTCCGCCGCTGTCATAATTCGGGTTAAAACATCGGAACCATGTTTAAGCTGTGGATTTAAACCGTAACGCGTGGTCAGTAATTGTCCATCTGTTAAATTAAAAAGAGTCACGCTGATAGCGGTTGTCCCCAGGTCAACAGCGGCTCCGTAGGGGTGTTTAACTTGATCATTTAAATAGTATGGCTCGGTTGTTATGTCGGAGAGTAAATATGGTTTGCCGGGGCTAAAGTGATATTTATCTTCTGGTATGTTTTTCCAGCTCGAAGCCGGAACTTTATTGATGATCTCTATTTTTAAATCTTCTTGGGGAGTCACCTGACAAGCCAGGCGCACTCCTCCAGCAAGCTGTTTTTCGCTTAAAAGTAATTTTTCATTTTCTTCGGGTTGATCTATAACTCCGTCTATAATACGGACAAGACACAGACCGCAGGCCCCATTCCCCAAACATCCGGTTCGAACCTGGTGGTCAGTGGCGTTAAGAATTGTTCTTAACGATTTTCCCGGAGAGAATGAGATAACAAAGTTTTCTTCATCTCCTCCTGCATCCGCCATGAGAGTAATTTTCGGCAGGTTAGTTCCCCTTTGCTTTTTTTTTACAGACTCAACCATGGCCTTTATATTTTCCGGCTTTGCCTGAAGTGGAATTTCACATCCGGCGCATAGAATAAATCCTCTCCGTTTTGAAAACTGTTCAAGTAAATCAGCGGAAATGGCGCTGATTTCCCCCGGTTCACCATATTCAAAAAGAACTGGTTTAATATTTCCATTAACACAGATTCCAGGCAGTGACTTTTTGATCGTTTCAGGGGTAACGCAATAATCAAAATTTGCAATATCAACGTCCGCTTCCGCATAATATGGCAATATGGGATCTATGTTGCCGGTGATAAACAACCAGTTTGCCGAGGCGCCGGCTGCTTTAAAAGCGCGAAATATTTTTTTTAACCGTGGCAGTTCAAATTCACGAAAAAATTGTGGCGGGATAACCTCAGATGAAGCAGAAACATCAAAAAGAATGGGCAAGTGAACTCCCGCATTTATTTGGGCCACGCCGAAAGAGATACAGAACTCCGTGCAAAAATCCAACAGCTGGGTAAAGATTTCAGGCTCGTCAACTGCCAAATAGAGGGTTTTTTCCATCCCCATTAATTGACAGGCAAGATTTAAAGGGCCTAAAGCAACTCCGACAACCAGGGTGTTGTGGCCCACCTCTTGACGCAAGATGGAGGCCGCCTGCAAAAGTTCCGGTATCCGTCCGGCTCGCGTAAAGTCAGGCAGTGAGAGGTTGAAGATGTCAGAAGGTGAGGATATTGCGTAGTTTTTTATGCCAGCATAGGAATTATGCTCATATTGCAGAACCGAGCCCATGGCTTCGGTTTCTACATTTACATCCATCAAGGCAAAAACAGCATCATAGTTATAATGTTCCAGAGCCTGTATTTGACATTTGGCCAGCAGCTCTCCATCCTGAAGGTATCTGTCCATCGAGATATTGGCAAGATGTGCAGCATGACCAAAAACCGGGGCGATAATCGGTGTGCGATCGGTTTCCTGAAAATTTATCGCCGCCGTTACTCGTTCTAGGCTATTCATCAAGACGCCTCATTTTTCACAGAATTGATGTATATCTCACCATCAAAAGCTGTTT
The DNA here is from genome assembly GCA_029935295.1 of bacterium. Classification (GTDB taxonomy): domain Bacteria; phylum Desulfobacterota; class Anaeroferrophillalia; order Anaeroferrophillales; family Tharpellaceae; genus Tharpella. Next base: position 4,541 of record JAOZKP010000169.1, read on the forward strand.
CGGCAACAAAGTCCACATTTAAAAGATCTTTGGATGATTGCTTTAAGGCTGCCCCTCCAGCAATTACCTTGATGTGTTGAAGATTGCATTCTGCCAGAGATTCTTTGATTTTTTGCACGAGCGGAATAACGGATATGATTAATCCGCTGACCCCGATAAGAAAGGCTTTCTCTTCTCTGGCAGTATTGATTAATTCTTCCAGAGGACAATTTTTCCCGCAGTCTACCACCCGGTAACCATTTATAGTTAAAATCGTTTTTAGAATATTTTTACCGAGATCATGGACGTCTCCTTCCAGGGTGGCCAGAATAATGGTGCCTTTTGTCGGCGGCGGCATCGCACTAGCGGGAAACAGTTCCTGCATGACCGAGGTTACGGCTCGGCCCGCCAGCATAACCTCTAATAAATTAAAATTTTCAACGGTGCACTTGTTGCTCAGGCTTACCATTGCCGGTTCAATACACTCTGTAACAATAACCTCGGATTTAACACCGCTCTCTATTAACTTTTTTGCTTCAATGATGGCCTGGGTTTTATCCCCATTTTTCAGCGCTTCAATGAGGCGCCCCATATTTGTCGTATCTTTGCTTGAATTATCCATTCTTCACATCTCCAAAATAGTTACTGTCTAACATCATAATTGGCATAATTGGGGTCAAATGCATAATTGGGGAGTAAAATTAAATTTGCCAGATTATTTTTACCGCTCCCATCACAAGAAATCGTTGATATCCACAAAATTTATGGCAAGAGCTTCGCTGTGGCAATACTAATATCAAGCCTATCCTGACAAAAATCAAGCAGCATTTTACCCGGATATAGTTTTACCCACAAAGTCCATCATCTCTTTAATATGGAATGGTTTAACTATCGCACCACAAAAACCGTACTCTCCAAAATCAGCCATCACCGGATCATTAGAGTAACCGCTGGAGACTATAACTTTCGCCTCCGGATCAATTTTATGAATTTCCTTTATGGCCTCCTTGCCGCCTATGCCACCCGGAATAGTCAGATCCATAATGATAAGATCAATCGGTTTGTCCGCCGCTTTCGCCTCCTTGTAAAGCAGGATTGCTTCACCTCCATCTTTAGCCGACAGCACTTCATAACCGATTCGAGTAAGTGCATTTTCAACCAGAGATCTAACCATTTCCTCGTCATCCATGATCAAAATTTTACCATGGACAATTAACGGTGGGACTATAACGTCTTTCGACTTAAGCTCTGGTATGTCTTGAGATGCAGGAAGATAGATCGTAAAGGTCGTTCCCTGACCGGGTTCAGAATCGACGGTAATATAACCGTTATGCTTACTTATGATGGAATGGGTTATCGCCAATCCCAAACCACTGCCTTTCTGCTTAGTGGTAAAGTAAGGGTCAAATATTTTGTCAAGCATGTCAGTCGGAATACCGACACCTTGATCTTTAGCAACGATTTTTATATAATTTCCGGGGCTGACAGGGATTATATCATTCGACTCCAGGCAATAGTTTAAGCAATCTATCACAATGGTACCACCGGATGGCATGGCTTGACTGGCATTGACAATAATATTTTGAATAACCTGGCTAATCTGTCCCGTATCAACTGCCACCGGCCAGAGTTCATCACCAAAGTTAAAATCACAACGGACGTTGCTACCTCTCAGAACAAAACCGGCTGAATCTTTGATGATTTCATCTATTACCGCGATTTTCTTGACTGGTTCACCACCTTTGGCAAAGGTCAGTAATTGTTGGGTTAGATCTTTAGCCCGCAAGGAGGCCTTTTCGGACTCTA
>JAOZKP010000534.1 GCA_029935295.1 bacterium
AAAAACAGGTTTTCTCCGTGTCCTCTGTGAACTCTGTGGTTTATAAAAAGTTTTTATCTGGATTTGCAGGTAATCCAATCCCCAAGTTAGTCACTTCCGCACCGGCAACATCCGTCCACCACGGGAAGGGCCGGGTTCTGGTTGAGGTTCCGTATCCTGTTCACTGGCTTGTTCGTTGTTTGGCGATTCCTGGAGCTGGCTGGTCTGTTCAATAGCGGTCGTAGTCCGAATCTCTGCAAATGAAGTTGTTGATGTCAGAATAATTATGCCCACTAATGTAAAAGTTATTAGTAAAAATATATTTTTTTTCATTTTTTCTCTCCCTTCTAAGCTAAATCCGTAGTTTTAAAAAAGCATTGTTACTTCGTATTCTCCAGATGCTTTTCTCATTTTGACACTTGAGAAACCAGCCTTTGCCAGGCTGATCATTTTTTTATTTTGTGCGAGTATGCTCGCGGTGAAGCCCCTGATTCCCTGGGTTCGGGCGTGTTCAATCATCCTTTTTTGCAGGGCGGTTCCGAGGCCGGTATTTTGCCATTCAGGCAGGTTCATATAGGCGACTTCCGCAAGGTTTGTAGAGGGGTCTAAAAAGTAGCAGGAGCTGCCGACGATAAGGTCTTTTTCGCGATCACCGACGACCGCCACAAACGCCATCTCAGTCTCGTAATTGACATTGCACAGGTGCTCAGCTCTCGATATAGAGAGCGCTTCTAATAGAGAAAAAAACCGGGTGTATATATCATCCGTGCTGAGATTATAGAAGAGTTGCTGAAGTTTGCCGACGTCACTCGCTTTTGACGGTCGCAGTAAAACCTTACGCTGGTCTTTCAGGACAACCTCACGCTCTTCGCCGGCCGGATATGCCATTTTGCTTTTTAGAGTTTGATCCTTGCGGACATAACCGAGTTTTTTAGCTTCATCAAGCAGCGAGGTGCGAAAATCGGGATGGGCTATCTCAATCAGGGCCAGTGCCCTTTCCCGGATGGTTTTGCCGAACAGGTAGACGCTGCCGTATTCGGTGATAATATAGTGAACATCAGACCTTGCTACAGTAACCCCTTCACCCTCTTTAAGAAGCGGGCGAATCCGGGAAATTTTGCCGTCATCCGTGGTTGAGGATAAACATATAATGGGTTTTCCTCCGGGCGTACTGGCGGCCCCCCGTAAAAAATCGGGAAGCGTGGAGACGCCACCGTAAAATTCCCCATCAAATTGATCCGTGCAGACCTGGCCGGTGAGATCGACGGAAAAGGCCTGATTTACCGCTATTAATTTTGTATTATGAGCCATTACCTCTGGATTGCAGACATAATCGATGGGATGGAATGAAAATGTCGGATTATTATCAATAAAATCATATAAGCGCCGGGATCCTATGGCGTAACTGCAGACAATTTTACCTTTGTGAATCGATTTTTGATTGCCGGTGATGATACCTTTTTCAATAAGGTCTATTACCGACTCCGTTATGACATTGGTATGAATCCCTAAGTCACGGCGGCCGGAAAGATATTTCAGCATCTCATTCGGGATTCGTCCCAGACCAATCTGGAGGGTCGAGCCGTCGTCGATGATGCGGGCAATATATCTGGCTATCTGCTCTGCAACGGCATCTGCAGGTTCGTGGAGATATTCAATGATCGGCGTGTCCACCAGAACCGCATGGTCAATCAAGCCCACCGGGATACTTGTATCTCCCATAGTTCTGGGCATATTGGGGTTTATTTCGGCAATAACCGTTTTGGCTCTTTTTATCGCGGCACGGGCAATACCAACTGAAACCCCAAGACTTACAAAGCCATTCTCATCCGGCAAGGAGGTTTGAATCA
>JAOZKP010000535.1 GCA_029935295.1 bacterium
TGGGAGAACAAAACCGGCGTGCCGATCTTTTTTCGCACCAGTAAAGACAGCAAAACAATAACCGGAGAAATGATCACGCCCCCGACAATTGTCAACAAGAGATCAAAACGGCGCTTCGCCCTGGCCTTATTCCTGGCCACCGTCTCTTTAGATGCAAGAACTTTTGGCCCGCTGTTTTTTTCAAGCCAGCCCACAAATTCAGTCGCCAGCTTTTTCCGGTCAAAGCGGCTCTGGCCCAGGGCCCGGGCTTTAGCTCCCATCCGTTTTAGTTTTTTCGGATGATCTGCGGCATTTTCAAGGGCATCGGCAAACAACCCGGCATTATCCGGCTCAACCGCATAACCGCATTTATTCTCTTTTATCATCCCGGCCAGCCAGCCGGGATAATTGTTCAACACCGGCAAACCGATAGCCAGGTAATCAAAAAATTTATTCGGCGAAGTACCGTAATAGAAAGCCGGGATATTGGCAAGAATCATCAAGCCGAGATCGGCACCCTTCATATACGCGGCCAGTGTATCTTTGGGAACCGGGTCAATAAATACACAGTTATCCAGCTGCTTTTCTTCAGCTTCCCGGCGCAGGGCCGGTTTTAATTTGCCGTCACCGATAAATACCAATTTGATATCATTCCGGCCCCGCCGCTTGAGTTCTTCCGCCGCCTTAAGCACCGCATCCAAACCATTGGCAAGCCCGTGCGCACCGGTAAAAACGGCCATCAAATCATTTTCAGAAACACCTTCGGGCCGCAAAGCCTGAACCCCATCCCCGGAAAACAACTCCAGATCACAACCATTGGGAATCATGGCAACCGGCTGCCCGGCCCAGGAACGTTTTTTTATACCTTCAACAATTCCGGGAGAAAGGCCGATGCTGGCATGAGCCGAACGATACGAAACCCACTCCAAAACCGACATCAGCCAAAGAATAACCGGGTTGCTGATAACGCCCATCGCCTTCGGCAGCTCGGGCCACAAATCCCGCACCTCAAACACAAAACGCCGGCCCCGAAACCAGCGGGCAAAAATTCCCGGCAGTCCGGCCGTCAAAGGCGTAGTCGTCGCAAAAATCAAATCGCAGGGCTCACGCACGGCAATGCCGATACTGCGCAGGGCAAATTTCAAAAAAACCAGGCTGCGTTTTGCAAGACTTTGATAATTGGAATAAGTAAGCTCCAATTCCACAACCTGAATACCGTCAACCAGGCCCGCCCGTTTCCCCCGCACAAAGGGCCCGCTCAAACCACTCACGCCCCCCTGATAGCTGCCGCAAATCATGGTGACTTCATGGCCGGCCTTAATCAAAGCCCGCGCCATTTCATACGACCGCGTTCCGGTGGAGCCCGCCGGTGTGGAAAAATGCTGATGGAAATAGAGAATTTTCACATCAATCCCTCTTTCCAACTCGCTGCAGCAAAACCTCGACAATGCGTTCCGCCGCTTGGCCGTCCCACTTCTCGGGAATCGCCCCTTTAAGTTCACGCCCGGCAATAATCGGCCGGGCCGCATTAAGAATCGCCTGCGGATCATTACCCACCAGAATATTGGTGCCGACCTCGCAGGTTATCGGCCGTTCGGTATTGTGCCGCATGGTGATGCAGGGCACCCCGAGAACGGTAGTCTCTTCCTGCAGGCCGCCGGAATCGGTCAAAACCAGTTTTGCGTTCATATTCAACTGTAAGAATTCAAGATAACCCAGCGGCTCAGTTGTCCAAATTCCTTTCACCTCGGCCCCGGTATTCAGATAGTGGCTGAAACCAAACTGATCAATCATCTTACGGGTCCGGGGATGAATGGGAAAAACGATAGGAACATCCGCAGAAATTTCA
>JAOZKP010000536.1 GCA_029935295.1 bacterium
AACCTGCTCGGCATCGAATCCCCCGGCCTCACCGCCGCCCCGGCCATCGCCGATACAGTAGCCTCATTTATCGACCTCTAAAAACTCGGAAATACCCATAAGTCAAGCCTGACACCATTTTTCACCATTCCGTCTCGATTGGGGTTGTTGCTTTATAAATGGCGGCCGGGATGTTCGCGGGCAACCCTACACCTCAAACCCGGCATTTATAAAGCTGCGACCCCGTCGAAGTGGGCGCAGCGATGGTCGTGGCGTTCTCGAAATTCACCGAAGTCCAAAACCGTTCAAACGTTAGTATTGTCAAGGATAAAGATTTAACTCCAATGTCTTTGCAGGTCGACCACGTACCGAGTAACCTATTTTATTTCCGGAAACCTTCTCTATATTTTTTTTGAACTGATCACTGCCCAAAGGCGTTCCGGAATTAAGGCTTTGCTGAATAAGTTTTTGCTCATCAACATTTGTAAATTCATCAAACAACGCATTATAAACTGCACATCGAGTTTGAGAAGTTTGACCTAGAGCGAGATACTCTTCCTGGCATCGCAAAATAGCACTGCTCTCTCCCAAGGCATTGCCAACATAACTTGACCAACGATATTCTGCGGGATGCTCTACCATACCCGCTCGAACCGGATTCATCTCAATATAACACATCGCCAGCAATAGATAGCGACACGACTCAATAATATTACCTTTATGACGACCCTCCCATAAGCCGCCACTGCGTTGATATTTATGATTTATGTAACCAACATAATCTCGCCCAACACTTTGAAACATCTGGCTGATTGAGTTTTCACTCTGCGGTGTCAGCAGCAAGTGTACATGATTAGTCATCAATACATAAGCATGAATATCGCAACCATGTTTATCAGCAGACCTCTTCAAACACCGCAGATACTCAAGATAATCGAGATCCTCAAAAAAAACCGGGAGTTTGTTATGTCCCCGCTGAAAAACGTGAGCCGGAATACCGGGTTGATAAAATCTCGGTTTACGAGGCATTTTTCTACCGCGAAACAAGTTCGAACGGATGTTTTGTTTTCAAACCCTTAAAACGCTTGAATCCCTTATCCGTCGTCACCCAGACACAATCCCACTCTACTGCTAAAGCCGCGTGATATGCATCGGGTATATCATTACCTTTAGCATTAATCTCTTTTATACAGTCCGAAAAGATACCCCAATTATTATCACCTGGAGTCAATTGCATACTTGTATCTGCACCGCGAATCTGGTCGCAAAACTGGATGGCCTGCCCCAATGCAGAAGGGATCTCAAATATTTTCGGGTGTGTGACAACCCTTAGAAAACCGCTCAGCACCAACTCTGAAAATGCAAACTTCACATCACCATTTACAACCGTCTCCAACCAGTTCCGATAAGACAAATGATCCTTAACGTCTTCACGGTGCGCGTAAACCAGCACATTCACATCCATTAAAATCATCTACTCATCCATAATCTCAAGAAGTGAATGACTGTCATCCAAATCAACACCAGGCTTAACTCCAGCCCGACCAGCAGTTACTAAACAAATCTGTGATGATTTCTCAGTACGACTTGCAAAAATAGTCCGCAATGCATCTTCAACAACCATTCCCAACGACTTTTTTTGGGTTGCGGCCTCACGCTTTGCCAGCGTTAAAATATACTCATCAATATTAATTGTAGTTCGCATCAGCTCACCTCCACTTATCATTGTGACACAACATAGCATAACAACATCAAGATGTCAATTTTTTATAGGGTCTGACCCCTTTTCTTTTCTTTTTTTTATTTTCTTTTTGCCTTTTCTTTTGCCTTTTCTTTGACCCCTTTTCT
>JAOZKP010000537.1 GCA_029935295.1 bacterium
GGAGGTCGTTGGTTCAAATCCAGCCCCCGCTACCAATAAATTCAAGGGGTTACGCTATATTAGCGAAACCCTTTCTTTTTTAGCCCAATTTGTTGATGTAAAACTGATGTAAATTTGGGGTAAAATTTTCTGCAAACTGGTTGAAACAATCAACAAAATAATAGCAGCTAAATTTTACCAATCCAGGAACACCAGCATTTCCAAACAAATCTGTTAGATTACTTTCCACACTCTTTATCTTCCCTGTAATAGCATTAGAAAATCCCTTTAATAACAATATCATAAATCCTCTATACCACCATAGTGGCAGGCGATCCCAGACCATTTCATTTTTTCGAAATTATCCATTTTACTTCGAGACACTGTACTTCAAAAAGCGTCGGATTTTATGTCGTGATTGTCGGGTTACGACCCGTCTCTTATAGTTTATAGCTGTACCCTTTTTCCCATAATCGGCTTTCCGTTCAGACCATCAAGAATCTCTATCAGGCGACGCTTACGGGCATGCTCTTCTCGCAATCTTCGCAAATATCTTTCCCACTCCTTCAACTTTTGTTCCCGCCGCATAACTTCTGCAACTTTTCGCAGATATTTGGCCGCTTCCTGATAGGCACTGGGCTTAACTCGGGCAATCAAACGTTCTGCCATATCTTTCCAGATAGCTACCGCCCGTTCTGGTGCGTAAGTTTGAACGGCACCAGCAATAGAGTTTTCCTCAATCCCATATTTACAACTCCCCGCAGAACACTGGTCGTACCATCTCAGTACTTGATCGGGTTTCTCTTCATAAATAGCTATATCAATCAGATCTATAAACAAGGGGAATTCATTTTCAGAAGCCGCCCCAGGCGGCGTCAGGCCGGACTTGGGTAGAGACCATGAAGCCTTAGTCCATGGAAGCTCACCATTTTCGAGGTAGCTCAAAATTGTTTTACGTACCATAACCCAAACTTCAGCTTTGTCACTGGCCTGCTTGCACTCAACAAAAGCCTGATGCGATGGCCGACGTATATACTCTTCGACCTGAATTGCTGCGACCACCGACCAACTTTTTTTAAGTATCTGGATCTCGCGAAAATCAACTCTCAACCTGGCAGCGATGCCGGTCCATTTCTCTTGCGTAGCTTGAATTCCCTCATGAATCCAACGTTCTGCATCTGCATAGCGCTGTTCTTCAATCAACTGTTTAACCAATCGACCATAACTACGGGTTTGCCGGGCTTCAATTTCACAAAGTGGGATAATTTCAGCTTGTCGTCCGGATTGCTCCAAAGCATGAATTGTCCAGTTACTGAGTTCGTTACGTTTGTAGTCGAGAATCTCTCCCGTACTATTGAGCTTGTGTAAACGTGTCAGCAGCAGCTCTGCAAATCTATCCCAAGCTGATTGTGGGTGCTCTTGATGAAGATATTTTTCAAATTCACCACACAAATCGTACTGATCAGCCAAAACAACATCCAAAGCCCAGACAAGTTTGTCTACATTGTCAAGAGTTGACCGTTCCAGAGCTTCTACGATTATCGGCATGCAAGACTCAACCTCCATAGCGGTTTCCCCTTCGTCGTTGCTCTCTTCCACCTGACGGAAACCTGAAGTTATCAACTCGTGCCCCAGTCCCAGCACTTCGTCAACATATCCCGACTTAAGCAACCCCTCAAGCTTTCTGATGATCCCGGAGTAGTCCGGCGTAAAACCTTCTTCATCCCAATAGTTCCCCCAGCCAGGTTCACCGCTTACAGCCTCAATCTCTTTACGCAAACTAAGCACTAATGTTTCACTCTTTCCCGAAATCAGTTGTTGACGCTCGGCAACCTCCTTCGCAATTT
>JAOZKP010000170.1 GCA_029935295.1 bacterium
GCTATTATGATTACGTCTGGACGGTTCATTTCAGTGACGGTCGCATAACCTTTCTCAAGAAAAATGCCGCCGCTTACGTTCGGGCCGTGCGTTGGCAGAATAATGATGCCGCGGCCGCAAGACAATATACGATTATTCCGATTGGCATCGGTCAGGGTATAGTTGATCTCGGCAGTACATTTAATGCCGGGATAGGTTCGTCTCAAACATTGATTTTAACCCCTTATAGCGGCTGGCATGTCGAAGGTGTCAGTTCTACGTTCGTTGAGGTGGGGACTCTGGCCCCAGACGAAGGGAATCCCGGCACCTATAGTTATACCCTGGACCCGGTTTACGGCTCCGGAACCGTGACGGTTAATTTTATTTGGGACGGCTACCCTCTAGAACTTGAACTTGATGAGGATGGTGACGGCATCGAAGACGACTGGGAGCTGGAGTATTTCAACGGTAGCCTGGTCGTGGCCAACAGCTGTAGTGATTATGACGGCGACGGATTTCGGGATATTTTTGAATTCCAACATTCTATGGATGAAGTAACAGATTCTGATGACATCGATTTTGACCCATTGATACATAACTCTCCCTACCGAGCTCTGATTGACCCGCAATGTAACGATGGCTGTTACCATCTTATCAGTGATGCTCTAGTTGAGTTTAAGGATGAACCGCTGGTGCTTAAAATTATAGCTGGTGAATTCTTGGAAGATTTGGAGTTTGCCCGGCATGGGGCAACCCTGGTGCTTAGGGGTGGTTATGATGATGCTTTTAACAGTCAAATCGGTGTTACTGAAATTAACGGAGTCGTAACCATCAGCGGCGGCACTGTCATTCTGGAAAATATAGTAATCAAGTAGGCATGATCAAAGGCGCAAATATATGACTTTACCGGATAATTTTGCCCGAACTGGCGCAGATTAGAATGATGTTATTGTTCTGGGTAGAAAATATTTGATGGCGTCGTAAAAAGTGAATCGAAGTTAGTATCAGTTAGGCAGCGGTGGGGCGGTGCGGGGATTTTTTGTCAAAAAAGATTACAGATTGAAAGTGACCCGTTTTTTTCGTTACTATCGGGCGCCGGATTCGGAAAAGTCGGTATCGGTTGGCGATCTCTATGTTGATGTCAGTGGCGAAATAAAGTTTGTCGAAGAGGCGCTACAGCAGGAACATAAGTCGGGTGCGGATAAAGACGACATCTTTGCTGACGTGGCTGCCGGCCCTCATTTTGTCGGGGTAGTCAAAGAAGAGAAGTTGCTGGCCTGGCCTCACTGCCCACCCCGTTTAGGGCGGGTCTCGGCCAATCTTGTCGGCGTCGGACTCCACCAGCATACAGAGGCAGCCCCTTTAGCGCTGCAGTGCCGGCACCTGCGGGCGAAAAAACCGGGTCGGCGCCATTTTCGGTTTGCCATTCTTAACGCTTTTGGTGTTAATCTGGGGGACTGTCTGGTCGGTATGAGTGCTGCCCGGGTGATGGTGCGGGAGCTTGAGAAGCATTTTGAGACAATATTGATAGATATGTTCGTCGGACTTCAGGCGAACCCCGTCAATGCTGATATCCTGGGTCACGAGAACTGGGTTGGAAAAGTTCATTTTGCAAGTCCTACCTTAAAAGAGATGGCGCTTTATGACGGCTATTTTGATTTTTCAAAATTGCTTGATCAGCCGCGTTTTGCGGAGATGCCTCTGGTCGACTGGTATCTGTGGTGGATGGGGCTCGATCCGGATGATGTGGCGGCGGCGGATAAACGGAATCAGCTTGCAATCAGTCGGCCGGCCTGGGAGTCGGTAAACCGGATTCTTGGTCAGAGACCAGCGTTCCGGCGGATTTTGTTTAATTCTGTAGCTTCTGTTCCCCTGCGCAGCTGGCCGCCGGACCTGGCTCTTAAGGTGCTCAATGACCTGCTTGAAAAAGATCAGCAGAGCCAGTTTGTCCTGAGTTCGCCGCTGCCGCTGAAACATCCCCGGGTTTACGATGTCTCACAGTTTTTGCGGGCGGGAGCTGAGAACTTCATCGCCCTGACAGCCCAGATGGATGCGATTATCTCGGTTGATACTTTTTCGATTCATCTGGCTGATGCTTTTTCCATTCCGTTACTTGGCTTCTATGCCAGTGTTCCTCCGGATGTTTATCCTTATTATCCATTGCACCAGGGGGAGTTGATTCCGGGAGGGGAGAAGCTGTCCGCCTATAAGAAAAGCAAGGTTAGTGATAATGAGTGGGGCCAGCTCAAGGATGAGTACGAGAAAGCTTGGGGAGAGTTGGAGAGCGATATTTTGGTAGATAAGCTGCAGGTTATGTTGGGAAAAGGGGTTGGATCACAATCTCAGATCCACTCATTTTATGCAGAGCCCCATGCGGCAGCACAATTTATAACCGGAATTAAGGGACGGCGGCTACGTTTTGAAAATGTAAGTCCGTCCGCGACTCTGACTTATGACAAACTGGCTCATCTGGCGGGAGCTCTAGTGAAAACCGGTAGCTGTGTGGTTTTAGTTGCGCCGGGATGTACGGAGCCGGCTCTGGTCCTGGCTCGGCAATTGGGAAGTGACGGGCAGTTGCTTGGTTTTGAGCCGCGGCCCCTGCGGCGCCAGTTGATAGCTGTGGATCTTGGGGAAAAAGTGCCTCAGGTTCCGGTGCAGTGGTTCTCCGGTCTCCCGCTGGTAGGTAAAGAGTATGAATTGCCCCGGGAAGATCCATATACGGAAACCTGCCCTCTGCATTGGGGCAACTCTCTAGTTAAAACCAGGCTTGAAACTTTGAGTCTGGATGATCTAAAATTACGGACCCTCTCTTTACTCGTTATCCTTGCCCCGGCCCCTTTTTGGCAGGTTCTGGATTCGATTCCAGAGACCCTGCGGTGGAATCGTCCGGTGGTTGTCTTGGCGCCGTTGAATGATATTGTCGAAGTTAAAAGAGTCGCCGCTAGAATGCATGGACAGGGTTATCAAAGCTGGATTGACTATCTGGAAGGAAGAAAAGATGGAGCTATGTTGCTGCTTTTAGTACATGCGTCAGTGCAACTTCATATTCAGGGAATGAAAAAGGTGGATGTTTGACTGAAGCATATACCTTATGAATTGCAAAGTTACAATCGTTGAGCAGTTATGTGAAGATTAAGTCTTAGCTCCGGCTTGGATGTAGCGTCTACCGCACATTTTTAAGCGGAGAGGTTGCAATACATCGAAGGGGTCGATAACATAGAAAGCAGTTGCCTGATTAGTGTAAGCTACTTGGTAATTATTGTTTAAGGCATGAAAAATATAGCGATCATCTCCTCCGTTAGGTCCGGGTAATTTCCTAGTCCAGTAGTGAATGACGGGTTCGCAAGTGAGTTTGTCAATCATCAAGGTGTTCGGATCGCTGAAACCGCCAAAGCGTTCCTTGAAAATCCCCCGGCCCGGGCCCACCGATTCCCACTGATCAATGCATATAGGCTGCAAGCTTTCGGGATGAACAAACCAGCGCAAAGAGTAAGCCCAGTCTTTGCCGGCAATGGCTGATTTTAATGAACTTAAATGATTTGGAGCCCACCAGTTATCATCATCGAGGTAGGCGACATGTCGGGCATTTGCTAGATAGGTTAATACGCAGCGGAGAACACCGCCACAGCATGAAGAGTGTAATCCCTGATGGAGGACGGAAGTTGAATATCCCGGATAGAACAAGGAGACGGTAACATTGCTGGGTCTTTTCTGACAGATTTCTTCAATGAATTGCGGATCTCTTTCCGGCTTGTCGATGCCGATCAATATCTGTATTCGGCCGGCATCTTTCTGCTGAAAGATGGAGAGCAGCGCTTTTGCAATGCTTGGACGTAGTGTTGTTGGGATTACGACTGCAACTGCAAAAGTTTTTTGCAGGTCTTCAGTTACATCCTTATAGTTTTTGAAAAAAGACATTGTGGAATGTTTCCTTGTTTCTTAAAAGTTCCGGGACTTTTTTGACGAATACATCAATATCAGGGGTAAATCCTGATTCAGATCTAAATTTTAGTTTTGTAAAGTAGCAAATAATACCATTTTTTATTTTCTTGGACAATGAGAAAACAGCATTTAATGTTAGTTTTTGTCAATTTCACGGTAGCCTGACCGTGGCGGCGGATGTCAAGGTAGTTGTCACCTAAACTTAAATTATATTGCTTCCTTAAATTGATGATGTTGACCGGCTGAATTTTCACTTTCAGGATTAAGCCGGACAATTTCAATCTGGTTCCAGTTTCGGGTACGCCGAGACCATCGCACTGGGTTTATCAGACGGGCTTTTTCATAAACATCATGCCTTTTACGGAGGATGTTTTCATCTCGTCCATAGTGACGGTCGTCAGGAGCCGTAAAACTGATTGAACTATGCAGGTGTTCGGTATTGTACCAACAAACAAAGTCATCTGTCCAACTTTGTGCCTGTTCCAGTGATTGAAATGCTTTGGCTGGATAGTTTGGGCGGTACTTCATCGTCCGAAATAGAGACTCTGAATAAGGGTTGTCATCACTGACTTTAGGCCGGGAAAATGAGGGTACGACCCCAAGTTGTTGTAGAGTTGCCAGCATAGTTGAGCCTTTCATCGGGCCTCCGTTATCTGAATGAAGAACCAACCCCTCTGGTCGCACTCCATGGACAAAACAGGTTCTGGTAAAAAGCTCTGCGCTAAGTTCCATAGATTCTTCATCAAAGACTTGAGCTGCCATGATTTTGCGGCTCCAAACATCGATAAACATGTACAAGTAGTAAAATGAGCCTTTTACTGGGGATCGTAAATACGTGATATCCCAGCTCCAAACCTGACAAGGACCAGTGGCCACCTTCTCTTCAGGGCGGTAGCGTTTTGTTGAAGGTTTTGAGTCTAAGCGATGATTAACCATCTTTTGCTCTTTTAAAATTCTATAAAAAGTTGATTCTGAGGCAAGATAAATGCCGTTATCTGCCAGTTTAGGTACAATCTGATTCGGTGACATATCACGATATTCAGGACAATTAGCGACATTGACAACTGCTTGCCTTTCTTGGCTGCCGAGTTTGTTTGGTGGTTCTGAAAGTGGGCCTTTGCGCTGATCATGCCCACCGTTGTTCTTACGCCACCGAATAATGGTTCGGCTACTGAGCCCAATGATTTCTGCGGCAGCTTTTAGCCGGGCTCCACTGGCGACAGCGACATCAATCAGTTCGATGATCTTTTTCCGTTCGTTGCAACTGTACTGTCGTCCTCGTCCCCCCAGATCTCCTGGACTTTTTTTTTCAAGACAAGCAGTGCAGCGGTTTCAGCAAGAGCTTTATCTTTTCGCTTGAGCTCTTTTTCCAATTCTCGGATACGCTTTATGCGCTTTGTTTCTGTAGAGTTTGTTTTGGGCTTTTTTTCAGTTTTCCCAAGGCCACCAAGCATTTGCAATCGCCACTGCTCAAGGTGGGTCTCGTGAATACCCTTATTTCTCAGAAAAGCACCGAGTTGTTCGTCTGATAACGAAGCAGCTTCATTGACTATTTTAAGTTTTTCTTCAGGTTTCAGGTTTGAGGGGCGTTTAGCAGTCATATTGTTAATTGAATTCTCGTAAAGGTTGTTTGAAAAGCCAATACTCGCTTTATTACCAGAATGACTAAGCCATCTGGAAAGGGTAGATCTTGGAACCTCTATGTCCTTCGATAGTTCAGATATCGATAAAGCGCCAGGGCCTGTAAGTTTTTGCACCATCTTGCGTCTAAACATTATAGGATATGTCATGTCAACCTCTTACGCCCCCCAAAGTGAAAAAAATTGGCAGCTTTTTTTGAGTCGCCGCTTCGCGGCGACTCAAACTGCTGTTCACTTCAGGTGACAACTACCCTAACACAGGGGGGTGTCGAATTAATTCTTTTTATTGTTTTGAAAGAACCCCTGTTCTTTTAATCTCTCGAGTTTAGGTTGCATCATATTGTTTTCAATAGCCCATTTTTTTAATATGGCAATTCTATCTAAAACCTTTTTTTTATCTTTTTGGCTATATTTTTCACTAAATTTAAGTTCCATGGCTTCCCACTTTATAAATCCATCGCCATGTTCAATCATACTCTTGTCAAGTTCAATAATTTGAGATTCTTTTTCTTCATCTGTCATTTCAGGTAGTTCGGAAATACATTTGAAAAGATCTTGTGTTTCCTGATCTTTCCCTGCGATGGATTTAATTTCTAAAATGTGTCACCGACACCATGAAACTGTATTCTTCTTAGCAGTTTGAAAACGTAGATCCAATAATCTTCTTGCTCGTCTATTTTCTTCCTGAAAAAATTTAAAAACTCTTCTTCT
>JAOZKP010000538.1 GCA_029935295.1 bacterium
CCCTCCTTTTCCCAGGGACACAGCTGTTATCGCCGGTTCCGGTGCAACTGTTGCCCCCGTCATAGATGATGGTATGGCCACCGCGAAAAAAGTAATCATCCAGTCCAGATCACTGATGATTGAAAACGGGGGCAGTTTAATTATCGGTACTGATTGATTTGACCCCGGTGAGCCAGAGTTAATTCCTTGACCCTTTGGCTTTTCTTTAGCTTTTACCTCCTACTGATCTCCTGGCTATTCTCTTGCTGACCCGACCCTGACTGGTGTCCTCTTCCTAGCTGACCATTTCCTATCTCTTGTCCTTCTCTTTTTCTCGAAGAGGTTAAATTTTATACCGAGGATTTAATTTTTAACGGCTGATTTATTGGGTTGTCCGGTTTCTCTTGGGGGCTGAGTCTCTTTGTGGTGCCTTTGCCTCTGCCGCAAGTGTTGTTGGCATATAAGTTGCTGAATTGCATCAGTCACGGTTTGCAATTTATGTCTTATACTTTAACAATATAATTATTTAATTTTAAATCTGGGGGAATTGATGGCTGAGATCAAGAAACTGGAAACAGCAAAACTGATGAAGAAAGTGATGGCGGATCATTTCTATGAGATTGATGCTGCCGTTAAATCAGGTAACCCCAAGGTTGCCTGGTGCACCAGTGTTGGTCCGGCCGAACTTCTTCGGGCAATGGGTTTTGTTGTTTACTTTCCGGAAAATCATGCGGCTATTCTCGGTGCTTCCCGGGCTGCCAACGATTGTATTCCGGCGGCCAATGCCATTGGTTATTCGCCGGAGATCTGCTCTTACCTGACTTCTGATGTCGGTGCTTACCTGAAAGGTTTTACGCCGTTGAGCAAAATTTATGACGGGATCGAGTCAATTCCCAAACCTGATGTTCTGGTTTACAACACCAACCAGTGTCGCGACGTCAAAGACTGGTTTGAATGGTATGCGCGGGAATGGAAGGTGCCCTGTCTCGGAATTGAGAGTTTTGTCAATGTCGGGGATGTGACCAAAGATCATGTTGACAGTATTGCTGCACAGATGCGGAAACTGGCAGTTGATATTACGGCCGCTACCGGCAATAAAATGGATGAAGATCTTTTAAAAGAGACGGTTCGGCTGTCACGGCAGTGCTCTGATTTATGGAAAGATGTTTTAGAAATCGCGACGAACAAACCCTCGCCGCTGACCTTTTTTGACGGCACAATTCATATGGGGCCGGCTGTTTGCATGCGGGGAACCCAGGTCGCGGTTGACTACTATGAGATTCTGCTGAAGGAGTTGCGCGGCTGGGTGGATAAAGGAGTGGCGGCGGTTGCCGGAGAGCGTCATCGTATCTATTGGGAAGGGATGCCGGTCTGGGGGAAATTGCGGGAAAATGCTAAACTTTTTCTCGGCCTTGAAACCTGTTTGGTTGCCTCAACATATTGTAACAGCTGGATTTTTACTGCTTTAGATCCGGATGACCCGTGGAACTCAATGGCCCGGGCTTACACCGAACTTTTTATCGTCCGCGATGATGATTATAAAGAAGATTATTACCGGCGCATGCTTGATCTTTTCGATTTCGACGGGATTATTTTTCATGATGCCAAAACCTGCCCCGCCAACTCCAACTGTCGTTACGGTCTGCCCCAGCGTTTCAGTAAAGAGACCGGGATTCCGTTCATTACGATTGACGGTGATCTTAACGATCTGCGCTGCTATTCGGAAGAGCAGGCGATTACCAAGATTGAGGCTTTCATCGAACAGTTGGATGGTTAGATGAAACCTCTGTTTGTCGGTATAGATATCGGTTCAACCACGGCCAAGGCGG
>JAOZKP010000171.1 GCA_029935295.1 bacterium
AAACAATTTCAAAAAAAAGTAAACTTATTCGACTACACTTTGCCAGTTGTTCTGTTTTGGGAGACGTGCAGGGAGGGTTTTAGGATGGTTCTGGCCGGGAGTTGAAAACGCATCGATTGAGCGTGGGATGTCATTGTGGATTTCCTGATTTTTTTCAGGATTAGCTGTCGGGTTAAGTTTTAGTTGTGCCATTTGTACGGCTTTAAATGCGTTTACACGGCCGGCGCCGGTTTTATCATCGAAGCCCGGTGCATCAATATCATCGGCACTTTTCATGAGGATATCTTTGACTTCAGCCGGAGTTAAACGGGGGTTGGCTGAAAGCATTAAGGCGACGACACCAGCTACTTTTGGACAGGATGATGAAGTCCCGCCGAAACTGGTACAATAATCAGGGTTGATGCCGCTGCTGCCGTTATTGTAGCCAAGTTTACCCAGGCGGTCAGTCGTGTAGCTCCAGGGGCCGGGGGCACAGATATCGGGGCCGGGTCCAATATAGCTTGAGCCCCAGCCGAATTCGCCATCACTGCTGGCAGCTGATTTGTGTTCGTCGGTTAAGCTGGTGGCACCGACACAGATAAGATCATAGTTTTCGGTTAAATAGCCGGGGAAAGCGACATCGTAAGTAAATGGCGGTCGGTCGGGGCCGTTGCCGGCGGCAAAGAGAACTACAACGCCGGCGCGCAGAGCATCCGCAATTGCATTTTCAATCTGGGGTGACGGGGCTCCAACCCAGCCCCAGGAGTTATTGATGATTTTAGCTCCTTTGCTTACTGCCAGGCGGATGGCAGCGGCTCTTTCAAGCACTGAAGTGCCGCCGTTTATGGGCATAATTTTAACATTTGGAGCGATGCCGATTATGCCGATGTTATTGTTGCCGATTGCCCCGATATTACCGGCAACGCTGGTACCGTGATTGGCATCTTCTGACATTGGTCCGCCCCCGTTTGAACCGTCCGGGCGATATCCTTGGACCAAGTTGAGATCCGGGTGTTCAAGTTCAACTCCGTCATCAATTACGGCGACCACAACCTCTTTGTCAATTTCAGTCAATGTCCAGGCCGAGGTTACGTTCATATCGTTGTCAGGAGTGCCTAATCCCGCTATCTGGCCGTGATTTACAAGTTCATATTGAGCCCCGCAATAGGGATCATCCCCGAGACTTGCATCTTTTTTCAAGGTTTTGCTGGCGACAATGCGGATATTGTCAAGATAGCAGCCCTCTTTGGGGTTTTCGCCGTCGCTGAGGTAGAGAAAGCAGATTTTGACAGAGGCACTGTGGAATGCGGGAGGTATCCGGAAAAGGCATTTCCGCCAACCTTTTTTAGTGGTTGGGTCACTGGTGCAGTCACCTTGAGAGTGGACGACAGTCAGATATTTTTCGCAGCTTTTTTTGCCGTCAGTAATTCCAATTACGGGCAGATCCCGGGCTTGCGGCTGGTTTTGGTCATCCCGGAGAATTTCATTTTTAGCATAGAACCAGACCTCAACATAAACTTCATTGAAGGAACTTAAGTCGAGGGCCGGGGAGAAGAGATAACCGGCCATATTAACCGGGGCCGGGCCGGGTGCACTGACCGCACTGGGGCCGTAGGCGGCACAGTAGAGCGAATGGTTTCCGGCAAAAGCCCGTTGGTCGGTGCGGCCCCAAGCCGCCGTGGTTTTACCTTTGCCGCAGGTTAGAGACCAACCCGGAGGCGGGTAAGTCTCTTCTTCGGCATCGAGTTTTGCCAGTAACTGCCAATCATTATTTGTCGGGTCATCTGCATGATTCGTTTGGGAATTATCATCTGCCGGTAGAGTTTTAAGGGTTGCTGCCGGACTAAGAAGAGTTTGTGATTCAGGGTTGGCCGCAATCCGGATATCGAAGGCCGGTTGCCGACTTTCCTGATCGCTAAGCATGATTATCAGATGATTCGGTTCGGCACTCGCAACTTTATTAAGTTGGGTTAGTTTTCTGCAGACCTGATAGCAGCGCCCATCATCAGGCTGATCAATAGTCAGCAACAGACTGTTGCCGCCGGCAGCTTGAATGTTGCTGATACCCAGCTCTTTTTTCAGCGGGTTAAGTAATTGCAGCTGTTGTTCGATATCTGCAGCCCCCTTGAAAGTGACAATGATTTCAGCTCCGGGGATTAAAAGAGCTTCTCCCTGTTCAAAAACCGGCTGGGTAATTATATTTTCATCGTTGAGTTTATCTTTAACCAGAGATTTAAAACCTTTTTCCCGGCGGTCTGAAGCTGATTTAGTCCGGCGATAGAGCTTCAGTCCGCTCTTTTTCAGGCCGGTTTTCTGACTCAACGGATCCAAGATGATTCCGATTTCGGCTAACGATTTGCTGTGGAACTCTTTTTTTGTACTATTACTGTCATCAACAAGCAAAAGGTTAGAGCTCGGATTAAGGGTAATCTTTTTTTGGCCGGATATATAACTGTAGCGGCTGTCAGCTTTTGTTGTTCCCGCAAAACCGACACTCCAGTTGCCGAAAATAAAAACCAGCATCGTCAGCAGTAAACAACTTACTGCCGGAGACCTAATTAAAAATGAAGGTTGTAAGTATCTCATTTTTTTACCTCCTCGATGCAATCAATTCAATGAACTTCTAATTTTTGATTCTTGACAGAGTTACCCGGCGATTACGGGCTCTGCCGGCGGCACTCTGATTGTCGGCTAAAGGTTTGCTTTCGCCCTGGCCCGAAGATTTCAAGCGGATTTCAGTGATTCCAGTGGTGATCAGGGCCTTTTTTACCTGCCGAGCCCGTTTTTCAGAAAGTTTCTGGTTGGCTAGAGCTGAACCGACATTGTCGGTATGGCCGATGATCAGTATGTTCTCATTTCTCAGGTTTTTACTCTTTAAGGCGATACTGATCTGTTCAATCTGTTTTCCGGCAATATCTGTAAGTTTGGCTGAACCTGAGGTGAATTCGATATTAAGATCAATAATACCTTTGTCACTCAATAGCGATTGGCTGATAGTGCTGTTGTCAACGACAAGTTTATATTTCCCAGAATCAACTCCGGTGACAGATTTTTTTACGGTTTTATCGGGGACAGTAAATGCATCATGACTTGTCATTTGATTAAATGTGTCCGGTGCTGCAAAAACCGTAATTGGCAGGGCTGAAAAGGTAAGAAAAATAGTTATAATAGAGAGAACTAAGGATGAGTTGAAATAAGTTGAAAAATTGCGGAGAAACATAAAAAAACCTCGTAAATTGAAACCTGAAAATTGGGTTGAAAATCAAAATGATAAAGTTGGTTAGGGCTTGACAAAAATTTAATTTGACTGGTTATTCAATGACATTTTGCCAGTGCTTGTCGGATTTGGCCGCAGGCTTACGTTTGCTGGATTTGGGGCCGCGCCAGTTGTCACTATCGATGACCGACTCAGAACCGGAGCTTTCAGAGCTGTTGACAGCGGTATCAGAGGGTGGGCTTGTAGGATTGCCGTTGTTGTTGCTGGCATCGCCAATTTTGACCGCCTGATCTTTTTTACCCGGCCAGTTATAACTGAATTTTGCCGACGGGTGCTGGGCCCGATCCGTGGCTCTCGGCACCGCAACCATTACATAATCAAACAGTTCAGTTACGCTGACCCGGCCATCGCGGGGGAAATTGTCGGCGGTGCCGGATAAGCCGTCAAGCATAAAATAAGTAAAGGCGCCATGCTGCCATTTTTTTGATTCAATCGAAGATTCATGCGTCCGGGAAGAGGTGAGAATCGCAATTCGGGTCTGCTTGTTGGCTGAACGCACAAGTTTTGCTAAAGCTTTCTCATCCTGGCGCCCTAACGATTTAACCCCGCCACTATGGCAAGTATCTATCATCATTACAATGTTGCGGCATTTAATCTCTTTGATCTGTTTTTTTAACTCCTGCATCGGCAGGGCGGTTGTCGAAAGTTCATCATAAACGGTATCGAAGGTTATGAAATAGGTAGTACCGGAGTTGTCGCCGGCGCCGTGGCTGGAGTAGAAAAAGAATAGGGAGTCGTCGGCAGCGATATTCTCCGCAACATGCTGCAAAGCGCTCGTAATGGCCTTGCAGCTTGCATCTTCATTGGTTAACGAAATAATCTGTTCCGGGGCAACCTGATCATCCTTGAAATAACTGGCAATTGTATTCGCATCGGCAACACAGTAGGTGAGGGCGGGAATTCTGGTATCAGCAAATTTGCAGATACCAACCGCTATCAGCCAGCGTTTGCCTTCCGTTGTCGAGTCTGTATTTGTGGCACTCAGACAAGGTGGAAAAAACAGGTACAACATTAATAAAAAGATTGCAGTTTTAGAGAAAATTGTAGATTTACGAAAAAACATTATTGCCTCACATCCCCGGAAGAGCATCAAGCATCATACCATCACTTGATCCGTTAATTTGAAAACCGACAACATCCTGGTCGGATGAGTAGTCCATATATGTAGCCCCGCTGGTATCCAGTTTTAGAAGGTTTTCGGCTGGGCTAAGAACTTTACTGTAGCCGTCAACATTAATTGTACCAGTGGTCACTGCAACCCCGGCATCGTTATAAAATTTAAGATTGATAGTGGCAGGTTTGTCAGAAATATTGGCAAAAGCAATTCCGGTCCAGCCATTTTTCTCCAGTTTGGGAAAAATTGCTTTGCGGGCAGCAATACCGACCCCGGTATAACCTGCCAGAAAATTGCCGTTATTAGTTCCGAAAAGTTCGAAACCGGTGATGCCGACAGTCGAGTCAATCTTGAACCAGGCTGAATTATTTGGAAGATTGAGACTAGAGAGGGTGCCCAGGTATTTTTTGTGACTGCCAAGGTTCAAAGTTTGGGTTGTGAGACTACTTCCATTTTTACTGAACGGTGTGATTGTAAGAGTCGATGCAGCTTGATTTGGGTTATATGCGGCGATCCCGGTCCACCATACATCATCACTGACCAAATGAGGGAAGTAGAGTTCTCTTGCTGTGCTATCTTTTAAGAGTATACCACTTAATTGATTGCCCCCGCCAAATATTTGCAAACCGACAACTCCTGTGGCCTCAGAAATCTCAGCAGAATTTAATTCGGGTTGCTTTTCAGCATCGAAAAGAGAGGAGATAGTGAATGCTCGATGTTCATTGCCGGCTAACACAACCGTTTTAGTCTGGTCGTCATTAAAAGTGAAGGTAATCTTTTTACTGGCAGAACTTGTATTGAGCAGGCTAATACCCGTCCACCATATTTTATCGGAAGCGATATGAGAAACAAAGAGATTATCATCAGAAGATTTTCCGAATGTGGCCGGAATTGCAACACGATACTTACCGTTAAGAAAAAATTTAAGGTAACCGCATGTATTTTTTGAAAGTGAAGCAAATATCATATAGCCAAGCTGAGCCGCTTCCGGTGAAGCATTATTCAGAGTGAGCTGGTAACGAGCGTGTGGGGCCAAAGTAATGGTTTTGTCTTCTCCTGCAGGACGTCCCTGGTTACTGAAGAATTTTAGAGTTCCACTTAAGGTCTCTGACTGGCTGGGGTTGATGAGGCAGACTTCGGTTTGCCAACCATCAACACAGGCCAGGTGCGGGTAATAGAGGTTAATTACTTTTAGGCAGGCACTTTTGTCGGCATTCCAGTCATAACCTAGTTCACATTCGCAGGCTCCATTGAACTTGAAGGCGTGTTCCGGGCATTTTACCAGTGGAACACAATTGGTCTGTTCACTATTCCACTCATAGCCGGCATCGCAGACATACTGGCTGCCTTGAAGGTAAGCATGAGCAGGGGGTGTAATTACAACGCAACCGCGCTCGTTAGCAGTCGGGTTGCTGGGGTCACAGATTTCGCCGGGATAACAACTGCAAGCGGTACAGTTTTCACAGGTGTTACCATTTTTGGGTACACACTCACCGGCCACCATAATCGGCCCCCGAGTGCGTGGCTGAAAGGTTAATAAATCACGGAACTGTTCATTGTTGAGGGTTTGATCTAAATAAGCTGTACCATTGGCGGCTTTGGTCACTATCTGCATTATCTGATCATCATCAAAATCTTGTTCGATGATCACTTCGTAGTTAATACCGAGTTCTTGAGCTGCCAAATCGGCAATATCAGCTATCCGGTTAAGCATCTCTGTAAAACTGCCGAATTCAGTAATTGTCTGAGTATATTTAATGGTTACGGAATCAGCACTGCTGGTGACAATCAGATTTTGCAGGCCATAGGTTGTCAGACTATTTTTTAAAGACTGTTCCGAAGCGAGAACCTGTCCACTAATAAAAATGCTGA
>JAOZKP010000539.1 GCA_029935295.1 bacterium
AGATTATCACAGCAACCTGAATTATGACAATATAATCTTGTAATTATTAAAGTTAATTTGTGGAATTAAAAGAAATCTGTTTGATTTTCTAAATCAATATGCAGGGAGAGCTTTATATGGCACAGAAACCGGCCAACCTTATTTACGGTCTTGATGAAAAACCGCCGTTGTTGATCACTTTTTTTCTGGCATTGCAGCATATAAGTGTAATCTCCATCGGTTTTCTTTTTCCGGTTATCATTGTCCGCGAAATCGGCGGTAGTATGCACGATGCTGTGCGTTTTGTCTCAGCCTCAATGCTCGCCGGCGGGGTTGCTATAATTGTGCAGTCACTGAAAAAAGGGCCGGCGGGTTCGGGTTTTCTCTGTCCTGAAGTTTGCGGTCCCTCTTACCTTGCAGCCTCAATGCTGGCGGCTAAAACCGGTGGGCTTTCACTGGTCTTCGGCATGACCCTGGTAGCCTCTTTTTTTGAGGGTATTCTGTCAAAATTTATGCGTCATTTAAGAGTTCTGTTTCCGGCCGAAGTGACAGGTATGATCGTAATGATGGTTGGTCTGACCGTCATCAAGGTTGCGTGTAAAAACTTTTTCGGCTTATCTGGAGCGGGGTCGAGTATCTCTCTGCCCGCCTTTTTTACCGGTCTGTTGACGCTGATGACAATGATCGGCCTTAATATATGGGGTAAAGGCAAAGCCAAACTCTTTTGCGCTCTGATTGGAATGCTCATCGGCTATATTGTGGCGGCTTTTTTCGGACTTTTTGATCTGGCGAAATTGAGCAGTGATTTTGCGGTTCCATTCTTTGCGCTGCCGGTTGCCGGACACCCCGGGTGGTCCTTTGATATTGCCCTGCTTGCGCCCTTTCTGGTGGCGGTTTTATGCTCTACCTTAAAGACGGTTGGTGATCTTACCACCTGTCAGCGTATCAATGATTCCAAGTGGAAAAGGCCGGATATGCAGAACGTCAGTAAAGGTATTCTGGCTGACGGCATTGGTGCCTTGGTTGCCGGTGTTGCCGGGGGGTTCGGCCAGTCCACATCATCCAGTAATATCGGGCTTGCCATTGGCACCGGCGCCACCAGCCGGGTGATTGCCAAATGGATCGGGGTAATCCTGATAATCGGTTCATTTTTCCCCAAATCATCGGTTATCTTCGCGATAATGCCGGCGCCGGTTTTAGGGGCAACGCTGCTCTTTGCTTTAAGTTTCATGGTGGTTGCCGGGATGCAGATAATCCTGTCACGGATGATGGACGGGAGAAAGACATTTGTCGTTGGGTTGTCAATTATTTTTGGTTTAAGTATTGACATTGTCCCCGGAATCTACACCCAGGCACCATCCTGGCTGGCCCCGATTGTGAGTTCTTCGCTGGCGGCGGCAACGATTATGGCATTAATTCTGAACCTTCTGTTTCGGATCGGCATTGCCCAGAGTGCAACGCTTAAATTGGCGCCTGGGGTCGGTTTTACGGAAGAAATTTTTAATTTCATGGAGCGCCAGGGTGGTCTCTGGGGCGCCCGGCATGAGGTGATTCATAAAGCGGCTTCAGCTATGAGTGAGGCCCTGGAAGCGGTGATTACGCTTAACGGCAATGCAACTCCGGTCGAGATTATGGCTCGGTTTGATGAGTTTAATCTTGATGTGGTTTTGACTTATTCGGGGGTGCCGCTGACCCGGGCTCAGGCAATGCCTTCAATTGACGATATGCTTGAGGCCAAAAGCTGCGCTGAGATGTCGATGTATATGATCCAGAAATATGCAGATCGCTGCGTAATCGAACGCCAGGAAGAAAAAAATATTCT
>JAOZKP010000540.1 GCA_029935295.1 bacterium
CTTCGAAAAGTTCTAAAAGATCGATAAACTGGCTCCCGATAATCGGATCGCCGCCAATCCCGATACAGGTTGACTGGCCAAGACCTCTTTCGGTCAGCTGCGCAACCGCTTCATAAGTTAGCGTACCGCTGCGAGAGATTACCCCGACTTTACCGGCTTTATGAATGAAACCCGGCATAATCCCGACTTTGGCAGCATCGGGGGTGATGATACCGGGACAGTTGGGGCCGATCATCCGCGCTTTTTTACCTTTCATAAAGGCTTTAACTTTAAGCATATCGAGGGTCGGAATACCTTCGGTGATACAAACCACAAGGTCAATTCCGGCATCGACTGCTTCCATGATGGCGTCCGCTGCGAACGGCGGCGGCACGAAAATCAGGGAAACATTGGCTCCGGTTGCTATAACAGCGGCATCAACCGTGTTGAAGACCGGCACTGCATCCATTTTCTGGCCGCCTTTACCCGGAGTCACGCCGGCAACAACCTGGGTTCCGTAAGCGATGCACTGCTGGGCGTGAAACATGCCCTCGCTGCCGGTAATCCCCTGGACCACAACTTTACTGTTTTTATCAACTAAAATAGACATCACTATCTCCTTAAAAATTTCAACGCAAATCTATTTGAATGCAGCCACAACTTTATCGGCTGCATCGGCAAGCCCGCGGGCAACTGTCATCTCGATACCGGACTCTTCGAGTATTTTGGCGGCCTCTTCAGCATTGGTACCTTCGAGACGCACGACCAGCGGCACTTTGATATCGACCATTTTTGTCGCTTCGATAATCCCGTTGGCGATCCGGTCGCAGCGGACAATTCCGCCGAAAATATTGACGAGTACGGCTTTGACATTGGGATCAGAAAGAATTATGCGAAAAGCGTTAGCCACCGACTCGGCATTGGCACTACCGCCGACATCAAGGAAGTTGGCCGGCTCCGCACCGGAGAGTTTGATGATGTCCATGGTCGCCATTGCCAGGCCGGCGCCGTTAACCATACAACCGACTTCACCATCAAGTTTAATGTAGTTAAGGCCGAACTTGGAGGCTTCGATCTCCAAAGGCTCCTCTTCATCCAGATCTCTTAATTCAGGCCAGACTTTTTTATGCCGATATTCGGCATTGTCATCAAAATTGACTTTGGCATCAAGAGCCAGCACCCGGCCGTCGCCGGTTTCGAGCAGAGGATTGATCTCAACCATCGAGCAGTCCTGAGCTTCGAAGACTTTATAGAGATTCATAAAGAGCGAGCTCGCCTGACGCACAACTTTGCCCTCAAAACCTAGGGCATAGGCAATTTTAGTCGCCTGAAAAGGACGTAAGCCCAGAGCCGGGTCGATAAACTCCTTGATAATCTTATCCGGGGTCTCGGCCGCAACCTTCTCGATCTCCATCCCGCCTTCGGTACTGGCCATAATCACCGGACACTCACTGGCCCGATCAACGACAATGCCGAAATAGTACTCTTTTTTAATGTCCATCCCCTCTTCAATCAGAAGACGCTGAACTTTTTTCCCTTCGGGGCCGGTCTGGTGGGTTACCAGCTGCATCCCTAAGATTTCACCGGCAACCTGTTTTGCTTCAGCCAGGCCGTTAACAACCTTAACGCCGCCGCCTTTACCGCGGCCGCCGGCATGAATCTGGGCCTTGACAACCACAGTTCCGCCGCCGAGTTCATTAACCGCCGCTTCGACCTGATCAAGATCAAAGATCGGAACCCCATTCGGCACCTGAACGCCCG
Source organism: bacterium (assembly GCA_029935295.1). Classification (GTDB taxonomy): domain Bacteria; phylum Desulfobacterota; class Anaeroferrophillalia; order Anaeroferrophillales; family Tharpellaceae; genus Tharpella. The sequence goes on from JAOZKP010000540.1 coordinate 1,741, forward strand.
CTTCTTTCAGCAGCGCCTTAGCCTGATATTCATGAATCTTCATTGTTCCTCCTGATAAAA
>JAOZKP010000172.1:0-3896 GCA_029935295.1 bacterium
TCCTTCTTATTTAGCCTTCCGTTTTCCCGTTATAGCGGATTACCAGCATGGTGATATCGTCGGTCTGGGGGATCCCGGTAGAAAAGTCATCGATTGCCTGCATGACAACTTCAGCAATCCGGGTTGCGGGTTCGGAACTGCAGCGGTTAAGAATCTCTTCCAGGCGGGGTTCGGTAAAGAGTTCATCACGACTGTTCATGGCTTCGGTAACTCCATCAGTAAAGACAAAAACGGCTTCTCCCGGCTGCAGGGTTATAGCTTTGCTGGAGAACGGGAGATCTTCCATGACCCCTAAGGCGATACCGTCAGTGGTGGCCAGAGGGAGAACATTATCAGTTGTTCCGGAAGCAAGTTGGTAGGGCGGGTTATGACCGCCGTTGCAGTATTCGAGTTTGCCGGTGACAATATTTAAAATGCCGATAAAGAGGGTGACAAACATCATTGATGGATTATCCTTGGCTAAGTCGTTGTTGACTTGTTCCAGGGTCAACGCCGGAGAACGTTGAGTTTGGGCTTTAACTTGGGTTTTGACTAAGGTCTGGGTGATTGCCATGAAAAGAGCGGCGGCGACCCCCTTGCCGGAAACGTCGCCGACGGTAAAACACAAGTGTTGATCATCAATCATAAAAAAATCATAAAGATCGCCGCCGACTTCGCGGGCCGGTTTGATCGTGGCGTAGAGATCGAATTCGGGCCGGCTTGGAAACGGCGGCGGGAAAATTTTCGGCAGGATACCCATCTGGATCTCGCTGGCAATTTTGAGCTCGCTCTCGATGCGCTCTTTTGCCGCCGTGGTTTCTGTGAGATTTTTGATGTACTCTTTCAGGGACTGCTGCATCTCGGCAAAAGAGAGGGTCAGGCGGCCGACTTCATCGCGGGTTTTCAGGGTCGGGATGGCAGTTTCGAGATCGCCGCCGGCAATTTTATCAACACTTTTCGCCAAGGCCCGCAGCGGTTTTGTGATCTGGCCGGCAATCACGAGAATAACCAGCATAATCAGAAAAAAACCAGCAATTCCCAAGCCCAGCATCTGGCTGGTCAAATTATGGATATCAGCCATCAGTTCATTTTGTGGGAACAGGACCCCGATTGACCAGCCGTTGGCAGTCAGTGGGGTGTAGACCATCCAGTATTTCTGGTTACTGGTCAAGCTGGTAAACGCGGTGAAACCTTTTTCGCCGGCAATCATGCTCCGGCCGATTTCCCGGATTTGCGGATTGTTGCGGGCGTCGGCGATACTGAAGATGGTTTCGTTCATAATCAGATCAAGTTTTGGGTGGGTAACGAAGGTGCCATTGCGGGTAATCAGAAAAGCGTAGCCGGTTTTACCAATTTTCAGTGATGAGACGACATTGCGGAGCCAGTTAAGGCTTAAATCGACGCAGACGATACCGGCAAACTCTTGGCCGCCAGGTTGCTTGCGAAAGAAAGGGAATGAATAGCTGGTCATAATAATGCGCCCGCTTTCGCCGAAATAGGGTTCGCTCCAGATTGCCTGCTGCAGGACTTTCGGGATCTGATACCAGTCATGAAAACGGTAATCGTAGTTGATCGGGCTTTGTTTGATCCGGTTGTCAGCAGCCCGGATGTAATAGAGCGAATGCAACTTCGGTTCATTTAGGTTGTTTCGGTCCGGGTCGAGGGTCGGCGGTTGTGTCGGCGGGGCGAAAGCTGCGGCAATGCCGAAGAGCTCCGGGTTCTGTGCCAGCCGATCTTTGAGTAGGTTTTTAAGCTCCTTTTCATCAGGTTTAAGTGTGGCGATTGTCAAGGCGATACCGGCGGGGACCTTTTCGGCGGCTTTAAGCAGGATGTTGATACGGTTGGCAGTAGACTGGGCTAGATTAAAGGCATTTTCTTCAATCTTTTCAACCATCAGGCGCCGGGTGACGTTATAGTTTAAGGCCAGAATCAGGGCGATAACCAGGGTCACCCCGCTTAAAACCAGCAGGCTCAACTTGAAAGCAATTCCGCGCCGGCGCAGCCACAACATCTTAATCTCCTGCCAGCGGTTGGTGAAAATTTTTGAAACTCGGGGCGTCTTTGATGAGATTGACCTGTTTTAGACTTTCTACGACTCTCTGGAAATCTTTCTGTTTCAATATGCCGATTGATTGCGGCTGTTGGCTCTTGCTCTGATTCTGATTTTGGGGCATGATTATATCGTGCATCCGCTCCAGCATCCATTTCTGATGTACCCGGTTACTGATAATATGCTCATTTTTGAGGTTGCGCATGGTGATGTCGAGGGCGAGCTCCGGCTCAGCAAAAGCTTTTCTCCAGCCTTTAACTGAAGCGTTGACAAAGGCCCGGCACAAGTCGGGATGCTGTTGCCAGGTCTTTTTAAGAACATAAATTCCATCTTCAGGAAAATTCAGGTTGTAATCAGCGTAAAAGAAGGTGGTTAACTCATCCGGGTTAATTCCGGCATTGAGAATGGAGTGGTATTCATTGTACCACATGGCTGAGGCCACGGCGACGCCGTCCCGGAGAAAGAGGTTTATAGAATAAGATTGTTGCAGGGGGACTACTTTGATTTTTTGCTGCTGGAAAAATATTTTTGGCTGAGTTGCGAATGGCGGGCCCCAGAGGCCGACTTTGTGGTCATTCATATCTTGCGGTTTAAGGATGCCGCTGCTCTTTTTGGCAACCAGCATCAGGGCGCTGCGCTGAACAATCTGGGCCAGGTTGACAACCTCGATTCCCTGATTGCAGAGGTCGATGCCGCTGACCAGCCAGAGACTGGCGAAATCAGCTTTACGGTTTTTCAGGTAGTCGGCAGAAGAGCGTTGCGGGCCGCCGCTGATTATTTCAACATCAAGTCCGTACTCTTTGTAGATGTCGGTTTCCAGGGCGACGTAGTATCCGGCAAACTGGGCCTGCGGTACCCATAGGGGAATGAACGTGACTTTAGTCAAAGCCCGGGCGTTGGCAGGGTTCTGGAGGCCGGGCAGCCAGAGCAGCAAAGCGAGCAGGAGAAAGGTGATTTTTTTAAGCATGGTGCTTGGCAAAAATTAGGGTGAGACTGTTTTTGCCTTCCTTTCGGACCCAGCTGAGTTCATCAGTAAGTTCTTTGATAAGAAGGATTCCGAGCCCGCCGATCGGGCGCTCCATCAGCTCAATTTCAACGTCGGGGTCGCTTTGTATCAGGGGATTGAACGGAATGCCGCGATCGCTTGTTTCGATGCGTAAACGGCTCTCTCCAGTGCCGGTAACCATAATGGTTAAGTTGCCCGGAGAGTCGGCGGGATAGGCGTACTTTATGATGTTGACCAGGGCTTCTTCGAGAACCAGCTCAATCTCCTGTATTCGCTTGGGAGGAAAATCAAGCCGGCAAGCCTGATTTCGGACGAAATCAATGAAATGCGGCAGATTTGTCAGCCGGGCCGGTAATTCCAGGTGATTTGCCGCCTCAGTTTCTGCCAATTGCTTATGCGGTTGTGGTATCATCAAGGTTTGCAAAAATGGGGATAATTTTGTTGAAGCCGGAGATCTCAAAAACTGTCTGGACGCTCTCTTGCAGGGCCGCGAGCTGCAGTTCACCCTCAAGGCCGCGTACTTGTTTAGCAATTATCAGGATGGCGCGCAAACCGGCACTACTGATGTAATCAAGCTGACTGCAGTCAATTGTGAAGCTCTTCAGCCCTTCATTAATCCAGCCTTCAAGCTGGGTTGTAAATTCTGTTGCTGTAATTGCATCCATGCGGCCGCTCAGGCTTGCTGTCAGCAGCTGTTCCTTACGTTTCAACTCTTTAATTTCCATTGATTGTCAGTCTCCATAAAAGTTCTTGCGGGTCAGGTTATTTCCTTGGGATATCAATCTAGCACAAATTTACGGGAGTTTGTCAAACTAAAATTGCAATTTTAGTATAAATTGTGCTATACGCCCACGATATTTT
>JAOZKP010000172.1:3996-6225 GCA_029935295.1 bacterium
TACAGGAGAAAAACATGATGAAAAGTTTATTTACAGTTTTTTTGATGCTCACTTTCTTTGTCAGTCCGTTGTCAGCTCAAGAGTTAACCGGAACACTGCAGCGGATTCAGAAGGCGGGAAAGATTAAAATCGGTTATCGAAAATCTTTACCGCCGATGTCTTTTCTGGATAAAAACGGGAAACCGGTGGGTTATTCCATTGATCTCGGGAATGAAATCGCCGATGCGGTGCAGAAAAAAATCGGTCAGATAATCAAGATCGAATATGTTACCGTGACTGCTGCGAATCGTTTTGCGGCATTGACGGATAACAAGATTGATATTTTGTGCGGCGCGACTACGAAAACTCTTTCCCGGGGTGAAATTGTTGATTTTACCCAGCTTACATTCGTAACCGGGGCGTCGTTTATGACCTTGAAGAGCACCAATATCAGGAATAATTTTGCGGGTAAGAAGCTGGGTGTGGTCAAAGGCACAACGACCGCAGAAGAGTTGCAGAAAATGTTGGCCGAGACCGACACCAAAGCTGAAGTGGTTTTGCTGGATTCAGCGACCGCCGGGCTCAAGGCTCTACACAGCAAAAAGATTGATGCTTTTTCAGCCGACCAGGTGGTGCTTATCGGTCTGGCTCTGACCGCAGAGAAACCGGGTGACTATGCTATTCTTCCCAATCTCTTTTCGTATGAGCCGTTCGCTCTGGCGGTCAGCAGAAATGATGCTGATTTTCGCCTGATAGCTGACCGGGTAATCTCCGATCTCTATCGTGATAAAGGCATCTTGAAGATTTACGATAAATGGTTTGGTCAGTTCTTCGGCAGGAAATCGACTGCTTTTAAAGCTTTGATTCAGCTGAATGCAATTCCTGAGTAGATATCTGAAAAATTCTTGTTAAAAACAAAAAAGGGGAGGCTTAGTGCCTCCCCTTTTTTGTTTGCGTTAGCGGGTGCCCAGATTAAAAACTGCTCAAAGCTCCGTTCTGTTCTAAGAACTTGATTACAGCATTAGCTTTTGCCAGCTTTTTCGGTTTGATCGCCAGGCGTTTATCAAGATCCGCCTGGGAGGAGACAAACCCCGGGGCTTTTTTGTAGAGTGTCGGCTGGATAAACCACTCTCCCGGCAGAGCATTTTTCATGACTTTTACCAGGGTTTTCTGATAACCCATTTTTTCAAGGCGGGTAACCCAGATACGGTTTTCCGAATAGTTCATCATCGGCAGATCATTAGAGCTGTCACCGCCGATCAGGAAAGGCCGGGCGACGGTGATGTATTTCATGATATTGGCAAGTTTGCCGTAGTAGCCGTTCATGGGGTGGCAGATTTGGGCGGTAAGATGAAAGTGGGAGAGCTCTTCTTTGTCAAGGTTAGCGTATTTTTCATTTTCTCGGACAAGGTATGGATCTTTGCAGAGTTTGCCGGTGCGGTCATCAGTCATCAGGCAGCTGATACCGATAACGTTCTCCGGTGGGATTGCCAGATCTTTGCCGTGCAGAGCCTGAATTCTGGGGTTGAGTTTTTTTAATACCATCCATCTTACCGTGTGGACATTGCTGGCAGAGGAGATATAAACCTTATAACCGTTTTTCAGCAGAACACCATAAAGATCGACCATCTCCGGATAGAAGAAAGGCATCCGGTAACCATTGATCTTGGTCTCCTTAAGTTCAGCACTTTTTGTGTCTTTTTCACTGATGCCGTCACTGAAAGCCTTTTCCGTGTAAGGCAGCCAGTCGGCCGGGCTCATCGGTGTCATAATCTGCACGACCCAGCCGTAACCATTTTCGTAAGGCGTACTCTCCATCGCATGATGCTTGGTCGCTGAAAGAAAATCTTCATAATAGGTCGGTAGATTTTCGACTGTTGCCATGGAGATTTTCTTGCCGTCTAAAACGAAATCGGGATCAACACATTTGTAGTGTTTATCTTTGGTTAGAATTCCGGCCTCATTCAATGCCGCCATTGTCGCTTCGCCGATATCCCGGCACAGGGTGGTGTTGTCAAAATCGAAAACGCAGATTTTCCCCTGTCCGGCATTGGCGGCAATCAATTTTTCCAGCCGGGCCTTGACTGCCGGGTTCCAGTTTCCCTGTAGAGTAATCGGTTGAGCCAGTACTGTAGTTGCAAATAGACAAAGCATCAGCCCGGTTAAAAATCCTGTAACCGGATTACAGCGTGATCGCAGAGCAATTTTCATGACATCCTCCGTTTGGAAATCTGTTTGTACCGTTAAAAA
>JAOZKP010000173.1 GCA_029935295.1 bacterium
CAGAGCGTCGCCTTTTTTTATCAGGGCGCCCTCCAGAAAAAGGACTTTTTCCAATTCCCCGGTCACCCGGGCGCGAACTTCAATTTTTCTTGAAGCTCTGGTCTTTCCGGTAAATTCAAGCCAGATTGGGACCGGTTCCTTTTTGACGACGATTACTTCGACCGACAGAGCCGGTTTTTTGGGATCTGGCGTCTCGGCTTTGTCTTTACCAAAGCCGATTATCGGTGGTGTCAGCATAATTGTAGTCAGCGCCATAATTAGTAAGCGTTTCATGTGGCAGTCCTTGTTTTATTTATAGTTATTCAGTCTTTTGTAATGCCAATTCCGGGAATTACACCAACGGCATGTTCGATGCGTGCCAAGGCCGTCAGATAATCATAATAGGTGGTGACCAGGCTCGATTGGGCGCGGGTCAAACTGAGTTGCGCGTCATTGTATTCAATCATATCATTGAGACCGGCCTTATAGCGTTTATCGGCGAGGTCAAAATTTTCCTTTGCCAGTTCCATGGTTTCAGAGGCGATATCAACGCTGTCATGATATTCAATGCCTCTAAGCCAGCTGTCGGTTACCTCCTGGATGATGGCGAGTTCGAGTTCCTTGTGGCCGGCATTGACTTCACCCAGGCGGGCGTTGGCGGTTACGGTTCTGCCTTTGGTTTCAAAACCGGAAAAAAGTTCCCAGGTAAGATTCAGGCCGAAATACCATTGATCCTGAGCTGAACTTAAGTCGCTGTCATATTCGTCGTAACTGGCTTGGGCATCAATTGTGGGGAAGTAGCCGCTGCGGGCCTGATCTATTTCAGCTTCAGAAGCCTTGACGTGAGACCTTATGGCTTGCAGATCGGAACGGTAGCTGAAGGCGGTTTCCAGTAAGTGGTTTAAGGTTTGCGGTAAATCGGGTTTGTTGTTTGCCAGGGTCGTGAGCTCACCTTCGTTATGAATCACAATATAATTACCGTGCGCCGGGATCAGGCCTAAAACCTGTTCCAGTTTTGTCCGCGCGGTTCTCAAGTTTGAACGGGCTTGGAGCAGGGCTAATTTAGCATTGGAGAGATTGACTTTGGCATAGGTGACATCGATTTTGGTTCTGATGCCGGCCTCATAATATTTTTGGGATCGGTAGAGTTGCTGTTTGTAGTTATCGACGGCCTCTTTTTCGACCTTAATCAAACGCTTGCGGGTGAGGACATCGTAAAACTCCCTTTTGCAGATAAAAGCAACATCTTTTTGAGTCTGTTTTAAGTTTGCAGAAGCAACCTTTACGCGGCTGTGACTGGCTGTAATCGCCCCACCGGTATTTCCAAAATCATAGATTAATTGAGATGCATTGATGCTGGCGTGCAGAACTGTATCTTCATCATCAGGTTTGAGATCATCGACATATTGTCGACCGATGTCAGCTCCGGCGGCAACATGAGGCAGATAGCCCGATTGCGCCTGGGTCAGGATGCCCTGACTTTGCAGCTTTTGCTGTTTATAAATATCGATTCTGGGGTTATTTTTCAATGCCAGACTTATACTGATATTCATGTCCAACTTTAGGGTTTCAGCGAAAACCGGAGAGGTGGCAGTCTGCAATCCCAGCATAAATAAAGCCAAACATAAAACAAGAAAGAGCCGTTTGCACATGATAATACTCTTTTTATGGACTTTGTTATCTAGAAAAATTATAGCTTAAAAAGTTATAAAAAATCATTTTTAAAGTGGTAAATGATAGTAATTTCACGATTTTTATCTAGATTACACTGTCGGAGTTGAAATTGCAAGAAGCACTTTTCTTTGGAAGTAAATATTTTATCCTTGATCCAAGACTAAATATCAACTACAACTGTGTAGCTATTCAGCCTGAAATAATTATTCCGGAAATCATATGACTGCTTATGTCAAAAAAGCACTTTTTATATTTGATGATACCAGCAAATATCTGTGTGAGAGTTTAGTAGAAAATCCTTTCGAAGTAGAAATAGTCTGTGTTGAGATTAGTAAATTAGAATCTCAGTTGCAGGCTGGAAGTGAGGTGATTGAGCATGTTGTAGTCGCCGGTTCTCTTGCTCTTATTAAGAAAGTGTTTGCTTTGGCAAAAGCTCATCCTTTTGGGATCGGCCTGCTGGCTTTGCCGAAACAGAGAGCTTTGATGAACTGTTTTGACCTGTCACCAACTTCAAATGCCGGGATCGATTTGGCGTTACAGGCAGATGTTGCTCAATCGCTTGATCTGGTTTTCTGTAATGACAAGATGCTTCTTTTCAAAGCGACAATAGGTCGCCTTCCTCTGCTCGATGCTGCCGATGACAGCAGTCGTTTTCAGCTTCTGCAAAGGGGGGCAAAACAGTTAATCAATATCCAGCTGTTGCCTTTCAAGTTTACGACAGGTTCAGAGAAGAGTGTTGCTACATGCGCCTGTGGTTGCATGATTATTCAACATCATCGGGGCACTTTCGCTGCCAAATCGTTAGGTTATAACTGTTCCAGTATCGATGGTAAGGTTTCGTTACTCATTTCCGCGCCATTTTCCATCTACTCCTATTTACAATTTATTCTGAGATCTCTGCTCTCCCGGCATCGGGGTGCAGATATTCCCAAAACGGTTGGTTCAATTGAGAGCTCGAAGATTGTCATAGATTCGGCGATAAATCTTGAAGTCAGTATTGATGGTGAGAATGCAACTACTACCCCGGTACTCTGCCGGGTCGAAGAGAAAGTTGTGCGGGTTAACATCGGCACCCGCGCCCGGGAAGAACTTCTGGATCCTGAAACCGTAAAAAAAGAGAAGCTTGATATTGCCAATTTGCCCAAAGGCAAAGAGGTTCATAAACTGCAGCAGAAACACCTGCCTTTTTTTTCGATTGCGGCAGAGGAACGTTTTAAGACTCTATTTATTGCCTTGCGAGACGATGCCAGGATAGATTTTTCCTATGTTGTCCTGATGTTGCTAAGTACTTTGCTCGCCACTATCGGGCTTTATCTAAATTCTTCGGCCGTGGTTATCGGGGCAATGCTACTGGCACCATTGATGGCGCCGATCGTCTCCCTGGCGATGGGTCTTTTGCGGCGTAATGACGAGTTGACGATTAACTCGCTCTGGAAGATTGGTTTAGGCATTTTGCTGGCCCTGAGTTCATCCGCTTTACTGGTTCTGGTTTTCTCTTACAAGCCGATTACCAGTGAAATGATGGGTCGCCTTAATCCTTCACTGCTGGATTTGGGAGTGGCCATTATTGCGGGTATCGCCGCTGCTTATACTAAATCATTTAAAGAGATTATGCAGGGGTTGGCCGGGGTTGCAATTGCGGTGGCTCTGGTGCCACCTCTAGCTGTCGCTGGAATTGGACTGGGGCGTGGTGACCTCTTCTTTTTCAGTCAGGCTTTTCTTCTTTTTTTGACTAATCTGGTAGGGATTATCCTCGCAGCACTGTTAACTTTTCGAGTGCTGGGTTTTTCACCCGCAGTCAAAGCCCGGCGCAGTGTTTTTATCGTATTGTTGATGATGGTTATGATTACGGTTCCGCTCTATTTTTCATACAACAAGATTCTGTACAGATATCATGCTGAAAAGCGCTGGCGGATCGAGCGCTTTATGGTGAATGGAAAGTATATAATCATTCAGAATATTCGCCTGAGTAAACAGGAAAATCGTCATATTATTTTCATGGACATCCTGGCGCGAGAATCACTGTCGCGCAATGATTTGGACCAACTTAAACAAAAAATCCAAACTAATTTCTCGGGAAATCTGGTTATAAGGGCAAGAATCGAATATATTCTATGAAGAAAAATATACTTACAATAACTATTTTACTTTTGTTGTTATCTCTGCTGGTCGGTTGCGATCAGCAGAGATCAATCGTAGCCAGCGGTAAGAAAATCAAGATTGGGGTGATCGGCCCTATGAGCGGCACTTTTGCAGCTCAGGGGAAGAACAGTTTTGAAGGTCTGCAGGCAGCCCATACATTACAACCATTGCTCAATGATGGTGCGGCAATTGAATTTCTGGTTGAAGATGATCAGAATGATCCAACCCGGACGATTGCCGCTTTTAAAAAACTGGCCGAGACTGAGAAAATGGCGGCAATTCTGGTTTTTTCAGACAGTGCCCCGGTTCTGGCTTTGGAGCCGTTCGTTGATCGTTACAAGACCCCGGTGCTGGTGACTTTGGCCACACATCCGAATATCAGCAAAAAAAGTAAATATGTTACTCAGCTCTGTTTTGATGACATTTTTCAGGGTTCGGTTGCCGCTCTTTTTGTTCGGGATGAGTTGCTGATTAAAAAAGTGGCAATTATTGAGAATCCTGAGAATCCCTATTCAACCAGTCTGGCGACTGAATTTCGCCAGAAATTTGTGGCGACCGGCGGTCTGATTACTGAGATTATTAATATCTCTGATGAAGTTGATGATTTGTCCGCTATCATGGATAATTTACGGCTTAAAAAAACGCAACTGCTTTATATGCCGATTAAAGCTAAATGTCTTTTCAATATCGTCAAAGTCAATCGGGAGATTGAATGGCATCCGCAGATGATGTGTGGCGACGGACTTCTGGCCTCGGCTTTAGTGACGTTTCATGATGATTTAAATCTGCTGAATGGTTTGATGGCGACCGAGTTCTTTGGTGACAAGATTGCGGATAATGACTACGATAGGAGTTTGCGAAAGACATACAGATCTCTATTTGATCATCCGACTACCACCTATTCCAGTCTCGGGGCCGAAGCTTACGAAATTCTGCATGATACACTGAATCGTTGCAGTGATCCTGACAATCGTCAGGAAATTAACGAAAAAATCCGTCAGACTACTGATTTACAAGGCATTTCTGGTAAAATAACGATTACTGCTTCCGGGAAGGCAAAAAGATCTCTATTTGTTGATATGATAGAGGATGGAGATCTGCTGGAGATTGTAAAAGTTTATTGAGAAAAGCTCTATGCAAGTTAAGGTTAATTTGAGAGAGATTGTGGATATTAATAAAATCTTTAATTTTCGGTTCCGGTTTCAGAATTTGTTGATCTGGATTCTGCTTTATATTGTTGCCAGCCCGTTACTGGGTTTTTTTCCGCATGCCGAAATCTTTGTTCAGCTTCTGTTTACAGTAGTACTTATTTCAGCGGTTTATGCCATTAATCAGCAAACTACATTGATGTGTTCGGCGTTGGTTTTGATGATTTTGACAACCATTTTGATCTGGTGTCATGTTCTTAATTTGTTCAAAATTAGTGGTGTGATGATCAATGTCGTATTACTTACATATCTGGGTCTTATAGTCGTCGCTTTCGGACGCTATGTTTTTGTTGCCAAGCGAGTAGACGCTGAGTTGATTGCCGCCGCTCTCTGCTTCTATCTGTTAATGGGATTGTTCGGAGGAGAAGTTTTTCTATTATTGGAAACCCTTGCTCCCGGATCTTTTGCGGGCTCAAATCTGGTTCAGGTTACCTCATTTCAGGGGAAGTCGGAAATTTTTCAGTATTTTAGTTTTACGACTATGACGACCCTGGGTTACGGGGATATTACGCCGCAGACTTCGGTGGCGATGGCTTTCTGCCAGGTTGAAGCAATTTTGGGACAGTTCTTTATTGCCGTTCTCGTGGCTCGGCTGGTCGGGATTCAGGTGGCGCAAAGTTTTACCGAGTCAAAGTGATGATGGCGTTGTTAGCTGAATGATTACTAATGATATTAACCTGTTTAGAGGGTGAAGAGTTATGAGAAAAGCAAGTATTACAATTTTGCCGGTTCTATGTGGTCTGATTATTCTCTTGTTCTCCGGGTGTGCAAAACTTGATTTAAGCCCGGTGGCTTCACCGCCGACCGGGGTCTATCATCAGGGTAAATTCGTCTGGCATGATTTATTGACGGCTCACGTTGAAGCGGCCGAAGATTTTTATGGCACTCTGCTGGGATGGACTTTCAAAAAGCAGGGTCGTTATACTGTGATTTTAAATAAAGACCAGGCTATCGGCGGGATTGTTGAAGTACAGCCTAAAGATAAAGAGATACATGCCGCCCGCTGGCTGGCATCACTTTCGGTTCCTGATGTCGAAAAAGCAGTGCTTATAGTCCGCCGGGCTGGCGGCATCATTAACGAAGGGCCGGTTGCAATGGAGAACCGGGGCCGAGGGGCACTGATTCGAGATCCGCAGGGGGCGCAACTGGTGTTGCTGCATTCATCGGGCGGAGATCCGGAGGATGCTGAACCTGAGATCGGGGCAT
>JAOZKP010000541.1 GCA_029935295.1 bacterium
CGGCCTGCAGCGCCTCCGATGAAGCGATGCGGATTCACGGCGCCTACGGCTACTCCATGGAATATTCGGTTCAGCGTTACTATCGCGACAACCGTTTTCTGCTCTACGGCGGCGGTACGCATGAGGTCTTGCAGACCACTATCGCCCGCCAATATCTGAAATAGATTACAACGCCATCCTGAGTTTTTACGAGTGCATCATATGGCTATAAGCAAAAAAGAGTTTATCTACCGGGAGGTAAAAGAGCAGATTCTTTCGCTCAAAGCCCGGCCGGATACGGTGCTCAAAGAGGAAGATGTCGCCCTGGCCTACGGGGTCAGCCGAACCCCGGTGCATGAGGCCCTGCAGCAGCTCAAACAGGAGGGTTTTTTAGAACAGGTAAAAAAGGTCGGCTATCTCATCAAGCCTCTGAGTATCAGCGATCTGCAGGAGATAATCCAGATCCGCAGTGTTCTCGAAGGTTATGCCGCCCGCCTGACCACGGTAAATCAGGATGAGAAAATCTTTGCCCGCCTGCAGAAAATCAACGAGAAAGCCCGGATCTATCTCAAAAACAATGATCTCACAAATTTTTTCCGCAACAGTTCCGATTTTCACGGCATTATCTATCAGGGCAGCAAAAACCAGCGCTTAAGCACCCTGATCGACTCCCTGCGCGACAGCTTCCTGCGCTATCGCCGAATCCTTTTAAAAATCCCGGAAATGTCCGAAGTCCAGATCAAAGACCACGAAGAGATGCTCGCCGCCATGACCCCCGGTAATGAAGCTGCCGTCGAAAAACTGGTCCGCGACCACATCCTCTACGGCGGCCGGATTCTCCTCGAATACATCGAAACCGAACGGGTTGAAAAGTAATATTCTACGATGGTCCTACGATGGGGTCCTACGATGGGGTCAAATCTTTATTCTTGACAAAATAGCATTTGAGTAACGTTGGACTTTGACGGACATCGAGAACACTACGACCATTGCTGCGCCCACTTTGACGGGGTCGCAGCTTGATAAATGGAAGGTTAAGATTTAGGTTTGTGCGAGGGCATTTTGACTTCCATTTATAAAGCAACAACCCCAATCGAGATGGTTCTTTGATTCTGAGTTTTTGGATGCTGTGCTTTATTATGAAGAATGTAAGCTTGGCCTCTTGTTATTGTGGTTTTTTTATCGCGACCCAGACGGCATGGCGATAGCCTCCCTTGCCCGGCCTTTCACAGCGGACTGCAAACCCTCCGGAAGAGAGACGATTTTCAAAACCTGGATCTGGATTTTCTCCCCATACAGCGAAGATTCCACCGGGTTTGAGTGCAGTGTGGGTATGTTGGATGGCACGACTGCCGTAGATGGGATCATTGAGTCGGTCGGTCTGGGGGTGGGGACCCCGGTAGAGATCAAGGATAATCGCATCAAAGTTTTCGTTGCCCGATTTTTTGATTAACTTTGCAACGTCCGCAATTTCAATGGTTACGCGTGGGTCTCTCGCAGCTCCTCCGGTCAGTTCGGAGAGTGGGCCGAGGCACCATTCGTGAATTTTAGGGTTGAGCTCAGCAACAGTAACCTGAGCCGTATCGGGGAGGGCATCGAGAACCGCTCGCAGGGTGATTGCCATTCCCAAACCACCAACCAGTACGCGGGGCTTGGGATGTTGCATCAGACCCTGACAGCCGAGTTTGCCAAGAGCCATTTCCGAGCGCTGGGCTTTACTGTTCATCAGCACCTGAGAGCCAACGGTGATGAGATAGTCTCCTTTGCCGCGCTGCCGGAGTTCCAGAACCCCCTCATCTTCAGTTATAAAT
>JAOZKP010000542.1 GCA_029935295.1 bacterium
TTAGATAATTTTAGTGTTCTGGCAAGAGCACTGATCTGCGGGTAGTGTCCCGCGTTAGATATTTGCCCTGAAATTTTTTTTGGGACAAGTTGTGACTCTCTATTTTCCAAAGCAGCTCCACTCGACTCGTTATGAAGCGCTCTATCAACGCTTGACGGCGTATGAGCGTATGTTACTTCTGCGTGAATTTGTTGGGCTTACCTATCGCCGCCGTTTTATCTTTTTCCAAAAACAGCATACCGCTGCCGCAATCTCTCCGATTGCCGCTTTTCGTCGAAATATTGAAATCGCCGCCATCCGCCAGTTTCAGCACCTTGTAATTGGCCGTCGGGTCTGGCTTGAGCGTGATGTTTTACGTCCCTATCTGCGACTTATCTTCCGCCATTATCTTTTCGGTTATCATGTCCAGGGAATTCGTCGCTGCCTTGACCGGGTTGTTCTGTCGCCACATTCCGCAGATTGTTATTACGACTTTTTCCCGAACTTGGCGGCGATGATCTGGTTTAACCGGCAGCGCCCGGAGTATGACCGTTTAATCGATGCACTGATTGAAGAAGTACTTGCCGAAAACCAGCGCAGCCTCTATGTCTACGCCCTGCTCTGTGCTTCTCTGATAAAAAATCTGCAACCTTTCAATGAGATGGCGGAGCTGGCAGCTGCGGAATTTGCAAAATTCAGCCGGCCGGGATCTACGCCCGCCGGGGTTGAGCTGGAGTTCAGTAACCTCGGACGTTTCGCGACCTTTGATAAACCGTTCAAAGGAGGATTGCAGGATCCACTTTTTCAGAATATGCACTATTACAAGGCCTTTTTTCTCGATGATATCACTTGGCGCTTAGGTGGCTATCTTGATTCACACATTCGCGGTAATTCGCTGTTGTCACTGCCGCGGATTTTTGCCCAGCCGGGTGGTTTCTTTGAATATTCGTTGGTACGTTTAGACTATCCCCGCAGTTTTTCGATGCCGCTCTCGCTCGATTTGGGCCTGATTGCCCTCTATATCGATGAAGTCATAAAATTTATCTCTGAATTAAAACCACATAGTCTCCATGTAAACTTTGAGAAGATTACTTTCGGTAAGTTAAAACCGCAGCTCGATGACTACCTCTGCCTCCTGCTTTTAGGCGGCGATCTTGGTCATAACAAAGCGGGTAAACTGCAGGAGCTGCGGCTTGCCAACAATGAATTGCGCGGCGTTATTCAACGGCGTAAACACCGGGCGGCGAAAGGGGAGGTGGCAAAAGAGGTGGTTGAATACTCTTACCTTCGCCTGAAAGGTCCATCGGATCGGGATTACAGTTATTTTCCGATCTTGATGGCCTGCAAAGGTTTCCAGTATGGCTACAACATGGATCTAAGCTGCCGCGATCAGGTTCAGGGAATGCTGTCATGGGCCCATAATCCCCAGCTTCTGCCGGCGGTCTCACTCAGCCGGTTTGTCGAAACCGTAAAAGCCGGCTGGCAGCAGGAGGGCGGTCATACTGACGAAGTTTGTGAACAGACCGCGCACGAGATAACAGAACTTTTGCAACGTCAGAATCTTCAGTTAAAGTAACAAATAATGTGGCGCGATGCGGGGTCAAATCTTTATCCTTGACAAATAATGTTAGCGGAGTCTTTTTTAAAAAAAGACTTTGAGAACGCCACAACTATTGCTTCGCCCACTTTGATGGGGTCGCAGCTTTACAAATGGCGGATTAAGGTTTAGGGTTGCCAGCGGACATCCCGGCCGCCATTTATAAAGCAACAACCCCAATCGAAACGGTGCGGACAGTTAATTATAACTGTC
>JAOZKP010000174.1 GCA_029935295.1 bacterium
CATGACCCATGCTACCTTGGCCGAATTAACAATATTTATGAACCCCTGAGAGAAGTATGTGGTGCTGTTCCTGGTGTTGTGGTCAAAGAATTAAAACGCAACCGTGAGAGCGCATTTTGTTGTGGTGGTGGTGGGGGAAGAATGTGGCTTCATGAAAGACTGGGGGAAAACATCAGCAGCCTGCGTGCCCAAGAGATTAAAGAAAGTAATATAGAATTAGTGGGGACAGCATGTCCTTTCTGCCTTACCATGTTAGAAGATGGAATAGGTTCATTGGAAATGGAAAAATCACCAAAAGTGATGGATATTGTTGAAATTGTCGCATATTCATTAAGATGACGATGAGATCCATTTTTTTCATTAAGAGAGTGAGTAAATGAAAATTGTTGTATGTATGAAACAGATATCTTATACCTATGTAAGAACAGGTATGGACCCTGATAATGAATTTATTGCTCCAGAAGATCAAGTGTTTGTGATCAATCCCTATGATGAATCTGCTCTTGGAATGGCTTTGCACATAAAGGAGCTGGTTGGCGAAGGGGAAATTACTTTGTTGATACTTGGTCCCATAATAGCTGAGACAGAATTGAGCAGATGTCTAGCTATGGGTGCCGATTATCTTTGCCAGATAGATGAGCCTGGAATGATAGATCCTTGGAGTAAATCCGTTCTTTTGGCAAGAGCGATTGATCATCTAGGGGCGGATATTGTACTTTGTGGTAAGGAATCTATTGACAGCAGGAACGGTCAAATGGGAGCGTTGATGGCTCATCATCTGGAAATGCCCTATGTAGCGCGCATCAAGGACATTTCAGTTTCTGAGGATCGACAATTGGCAGAAGCTAGAACAAATGCTGGACGAGGGGTATCTGAGATTATTGAAACTCCGCTTCCCGCTGTTTTCAGTGTGGATGCCAGCTCAATTCCTTCTATTATGCCGACTTATAAAGCAAAAAAACAAAGTCAGTCTTTTCCTGTTCAAGAGATGTTTTTCGATAAAAATACTGTTTCCCCAAAAAGTATTTGTACAAAAACTTTTATACCCCGACCCCGACCCAAAAAGGTACAAGCTCCTGACAGTACATTGGAAGCTTTTGATCGCATCAGTCGTCTCCTTACAGGTAGCAAAGTTGAAAAAAAGGGAGAAATGCTGACAGGAAATCCCGAATCTCAAGTTGAGGGCATAATTTCATTTTTAGAAGAACATGGATTTTTAGAATTGGTGCAAGCCCAAGCAAAGAAGAGGTAGCAGGCTTGGACTTTGAAACAGATGGAAAGTTAAAAAAACTTGCCTATCGCCTTCCACGGAATGTTGTATGCCATGAGAAAAATGGTTTGCCCTGGCTGGTATTAGATTATCCCCTCAAATCCATTTCCTTGCATCCTTCCTGGAAAGTTGTACTGAAATATCTGCAAACGAAATCTTTTGTTCCACTGGAAAATATTATTCAGCTTGTTGAAGAGATTGAACCCGCTCAGGTAGAATTTTTTCTCAACGATTTATCCCGTAAGGGTTTCTTGGAACAGAAAGGTATTCCGGCGCTTACCGATTATCCTTTAGTATCCATCATAATTCCAGTCAGAAACAGACCGGCGCAGATTGAAGAGTGCCTGCATTCCTTGGCCAGGCTCAAGTATCCATCGGATAAGATAGAAATCATAGTTGTTGATGATGCTTCCACCGATCATACACCCAAAAAGGTTTCGGCTTTTCCGGTTAATCTGATAACCCTTAAGGAAAACAGGCAGGCAGCTTTTTGCCGAAATCTTGCCGCCCGTAAAGCGAAAGGCAATATTCTCGCATTTATTGATTCTGACTGTTTGGCAGATCCATTCTGGTTGCAGGAACTTGTTCCCGCTTTTAAAGATCCTTCTTTGTCTGCCATAGGAGGGATGGTGGATTCTTATTATGTTGACACTCCACTTGATAGATATGAGCAGGTTAAGTCATCTTTAATTATTAGCCAAAGAAATAGACGTTCTTCTGAGAATGAAAACTTTTTTTATGTGCCAACTTGTAATCTGTTGGTAAGACGTAGTATCTTCGAGAAATTAAATGGTTTCGATGAAGGTTTGTTTGTAGGTGAGGATGTTGATTTTTGCTGGCGGTTGCAGGATGCAGGGTATTTCATTGAATTCAGGCCATTAGGTAAAATATACCACAAACATCGCAACGAACTGAAATCTTTCAGCAGCAGGCGTTTTGATTATGGTACCTCGGAACCTATGTTGCAGCAACGACATCCGGATAGAAATAAGCAAATGTTTTTCCCCATAGGAGCCAGTATATTTTGGGTGTTGTTAGTCTTGGGCATTGTTTGTAGCTCTATGCCTTTTCTCATATTAGGTGGCCTCGTGATTGTCACGGAGGCTCTCTCTAAATTTGCTGGCATACTGCAGCGAGGAATTCATATTCGTTTTTACGAATTACTTTTAGCAGTAATTCGTACCTATTTTGCTTTTCTTTATCACTGTTGTGCTTTTGTTTCCCGCTATTATCTTGTTTTTACTGTTTTTATTTATTTCCTGTCACCATTGGCCTTCACGGCTATCATCGGCATGCATCTTTTTGTGGGAACAACGGAATATTTTGTCAAAAAACCAAGATTAAACTTTTTTTCTTTCCTTTTTTATTTTTCTCTTGAACAGCTGTCATATCAATTGGGCGTCTGGTGGTATTGTTTCAAACATTCCTCTTTTAATGCTGTAAATCCGACAATTACCTGGAGAAATCCTGCTAGAAGGGCGTGATGAGTACGGTTGTAGGCAACATTGAAAAAATTAAAAAGGCGCTTGGGCACTTAATGCATGTCGGCTTGCGGTCACCCAAAAAAGTGACATTGATGATTACTAATGAGTGTAACCTTCAGTGCCGACACTGCTGGCCGGAAAGTCTCCCCTCAGCTTGCACCACCAAGATTTCCCATGCTTCAATTATCAAGATGATCCAGGTCTTGGAGCAATTGGAAGTTGAGGAAGTTTGCCTGACCGGGGGGGAGCCGTTAACTCATCCCCATTGGTTTGAAATTCTTTCTTATGCCTGCAAACAGTCAAAGTTAAAAAAAGTTTGTTTGCAGACCAATGCTACGTTGTTATCCGGACTGGAGATAGAGGCATTGAAGTCTTTACACTGCAATGGATTATCTATCCAGGTAAGCATTGATGGCGCCAGCGCCCAGACCCATGATTATATTAGAGGGGCGGGAAGCTTTGAACTTGCTTCGCGCGGCCTGAGAGCACTGTCCGAAGGTGGATTGGGCAAACAAACCATTGTAGCATTTACGGAAATGGAACATAATTTCATGGAGCTGCCGCTCTTGCTAGAGATAGTAGATGAATTGGGGATTGGAGGTTTGGTGAGCGGTACCTTGGTACCTGCAGGACGGGCTGGGAAAACCGAGCAAATTGCTCCGCCCAGACCATCCCAGTATAGGGATCTTTTATCTCTCTTTCATCATGATGCAGAGTTTAGATCACGATATACAAAAATTGGCAACATTGCTGCACTTGAATGGTATGCAGGGCGGTCAATTTCGACGTCACGTGGCTGCATCTGTGGTGAGGCTCCGTACATCAATGCCCACGGACAGATGTTTCCCTGCGTCATGCTGCCGATAGAAATATATGGGGTTCATGGGGTCTATCATCGACCTTTTGAGGAAGTTCTCAACGAGGCGGCATTGCGCTGGGCTGAACTTCCTGATTTATATCGCCGTCGGACCGAAGAACTTGAAGCATGTAAGGAGTGTGTTGGCAGATTGCATTGTGTAGGAGGTTGTATGGGTCGGGCTTATGCTGTTAGAGGTGATTTCATGATGGTTGAAGATCGGTGTGCCTTGCGAAAATCCGTCTATTTGTGGAACGCACCGGCAGATTCTGCTTTTATAGATGACGAAAGCTGTTGCTATGACTACTGATAGAGATAGTGTGATGGTGCCCACCTTGAAGGTGGCCAGTAAGCTTTTTATGAACGGTCTGCGTTTTCAGTATTTACACTGGCGAGGGGCGCCGGGCAAGGTGCAGGCCGTCAGCCTTGAAATTACTCACAACTGTATTGCCAAATGCATCATGTGCAACATCTGGAAAATTTCTTCCAAAGTTCCTAACCTGTCAATAAATGATTGGCTTGATTTCCTTTCCGATGATCTCCTGTCAGACCTGAGGGAATTAGACGTGACCGGGGGAGAACCCTTCCTCGTAAATGATCTCCCAAGCTTTTTTTCAGGTGTGTGTGAACTCAAAAGAAAAAATTTAAGAAAACTCAAATCCATTGCTATTACCACTAATGGTTTCTTGACTGACCGTATTTTGGCATATGTTGAAAAAGCCCTTCCAATGTTGAAAGATCATGATATCGGTCTTGTTATGGTGTGTGCTATGGATGCGATTGGTGCAGTCCATGAAAAAATCAGGAATTATCCTGATGCCTGGAACAAAGTCAATGAAACGATTCAGGGGCTTAAAGGCTTAAGGAAAAAGTATTCTAATTTGGTTATTGGTCTCAAAACTACCGTTCTGCCGTTGAATGTCGATCAATTGGAAGATATAGCGTATTACGCTAAAGAAAATGATCTGTTTACCATTATCTCTCCCTGTATTATTACTGATGCCCGCTATTTGAATCCTGATAAAGCCCATGAGCTTATTTTCAGCCAGGAAGATATACAGAAAATGATAACATTTTATCAGAGTGAAAGTTTTCGTTGGAGTTATCATGCGCATACTGTTATTCAAGGTTTAAGAGAAGAGGAAACAAAAAAACCCTGCTCATGTGGTTTTAATTATTTTTTTGTACGCAGTAATGGGCAGGTTTTTTTATGTCCCCTCATTAATATGAACATCGGAAATATTAAGGAGGAATCTCTCAAATGCCTGCTTAATTCAAAAAAAGCTTCCCAGTTCCGTAAAAAAATAGGCAAGTTCCCTGAATGTCAGCGATGTACCGAACCAGGTTTGGAACGTTATGCTTTGCCATATGAAGGATTTAGTTACCTTTCTCTGTTATTTTCAATGGGATCGCATGATTTTTTTCAATTGCATAAGCATATGGGGCTGGACAAGTATTTTAGTTGAGCCTGGCTGCTTTGAATAGAATGTAAAATCTATTTTTCTGCAACAATGTGTTAAAATGGTTCATCCCATAGGATCATAGGGCTGATAACGGCTTCTTAAATATTTTTACTTTCTTCTTCATAAATAGTTGGTCCTGAATAATAGTCAACCTATTGAAACAATTGAACTAAAATGTAAAAAAGGCTATATCTTTCTTCCTGAAAATGGTGTAAATATCCCACGGGCCTCATCACGAAATTCAATTATCCCGCCAGGGTTCCTGTTTAGAGCATCAATTCAAGTTTTTAGACAAGTTTATTTTAATAACTCTTCTTGTAGAGTACGGTGGAGGGAGTTGTTTGGTGGACGTGTTACTTGATATGCAGGGAGAAGTTGACAGTGGCCTCATAAATAGGTTAGTTGGTTATGACACAAAAAAGAGTATATATTTGTGTCAGATGTGCTATGAGTAAAAGTATGAAAAGTATAGATAACCAATTGCTTAGTAGAGTATATGGTCATGGTCGGGGTTGGGTGTTTACTCCAAATGACTTTAAGAACCTTGGCAGCCGTGATGCAATTGCCTCGGCCCTTAAGCGCTACAAGCAATCGGGACAGATACGTCAATTAGCTCGGGGGCTCTATGACTACCCCAAAAGTGATCCGCAGTTGGGTCTCTTGTTGCCTTCTGCAGACGACATTGCTAAGGCTCTGGCCGGACGGGATGCCTCACGGTTGCAGCCAACCGGGGCTTATGCCGCAAACTTGCTGGGGCTTTCAACTCAAGTGCCAATGAAAATGACCTATCTCACTGACAGTCTCTCTCGCACTGTACAAGTCGGCAATCGGCAGATTATTTTGAAACGGACGACGCCACGTAATATGGCAACGGCGGGCAGGATCAGCGGCCTGGTGATTCAGGCGCTACGGCACCTTGGTCAGAAAAATGTGGATGATCATATCATTGCTCAACTTGAGCGGCGCCTTGATGTCCAGGCCAGACTTAAATTGATGAAAGATATTTGTTACGCTCCCGCCTGGATTGCAGATATATTCCGTGATCTGGCGGCTAGGGAGGCTTCTGCGTGAAAGAGTTTATAGAGATGTCGGAGGAGCGCCGCAATCTGGTTTGTACGCAAGCGGGCGCACAG